>JBAVGF010000301.1:0-3564 GCA_049684675.1 Thermodesulfobacteriota bacterium
ATTCAAGACGGCTTACTACATTCTTACCGATTATGTGCGCAAAGGCAGTCTGAAGTCGCGAAACCGAATTTTCATTGTTCATAGGCTGGACCAGTGGACATCCGGCGTACTGATGTTTGCAAAAAGCGAAGAAGTTAAGTACCATTTGCAGGCTCAGTGGAAAGACACCGAAAAGAAATATATTGCGGTGGTTTATGGTCAGTTGGCCCAAAAAGAGGGAATGATTACCTCATACCTGTCTGAGAACAAGGCTTATGTCGTCTATTCCACAACTGATGTCACAAAAGGCAAACTGGCACAGACTGCTTATAAGATGCTTAAAGAGACCAAGCAGTTTAGTCTGCTGGAGATTAATCTTTTGACCGGCAGGAAGAATCAGATACGTGTACATCTGGCTGATAAGGGACATCCGATCGTAGGCGATCGTAAATATGGTAAAACCAAGGATGGGTACAGGCGTTTAGCGCTTCATTCCAAATCGATTTCCTTCAAACACCCCACCAGCGGCGAGCAGATGACTTTTGAAAGCAAAGTGCCAGATTACTTTAATACGCTGATTGGCAATAATAAGGGGCACAGGAACGTAGGTGAAAAGTAACACTTATTCCCGTCTACTTTGCGCAGAGGGCAAAGCCAAAAGAGACAGAAATTGAGATGGTTGTTCCCCTTTTTTATAAGATCGAAGGACCGAGACACAGAAAGACTCAAGAGAGGAGGGTGTTATGAAAGAGAAAAGCAAAGGAGTAAAGGAAAGCAAGAAGGCGGCGCAGAAAAGCCTCAAAGAGAAGAGAAAGATGAAGAAGGAGAAGAAGAACAGGTAGGTTGGACAATGTCCATGATCCGGTAAGTCGCATCGGAGCGAATCTTTATCCTTCTGCAGCAAAATAAGGGCACAGCTCATTTATCTATTGGGATCGCATTATTTGACTGGCCGGCAATGAGCGCTGCCGGGCGCGCAGCATGAAATGACGTTTACATCTCCGGGAAGCACAAGTGTTTTACGTGCTTCCATTTTTCAGTCAAATTCTCTAGGCTTCTCTTATCGAGCAGAACGCCTGGCGTGGAGAAAACTCGGAGCCAGCCTTTGACACGGGAGAAGGGCGCAAACAGAAGGACCAGGTTTTTAATCTTGAGTTTTTCTCATCACATCAAAGAGCAAGGCCTGTCTCTTCAGAGATTCTCTTGTTCTTCGCTTATCTTAACAATTTTGTTTCTTTATTTTTTGTCTGGATGCGACCGGCCGATTCTGACAGGGATAGAATTTGATAAAATTGATACCTCTCAAGATCCCGTGCAGATGTCCTATGCATCCGATCAACCCATTATTAAGGAATTTAGGAGCGGCCGATTCACGATGATCCCTTTAGCCGAATACAAAATATCAGGAGTGATGGTTAGCAAGAAAACCTATTCCTCGAACTGGGATGGGAAGGTTTCACCGATTGATTTAGCCATTGCCTGGGGAAAACTGGCAGAACCTGAAAACGATAGATACATCACTTACAGCCAAGGCTATCGCTGGTACCATTATAAATGGAGAGAGGGAAGTCCGGTTGATCATTCCTACGTCATTTCCCACTCCTCCAACAACCATATCATCCCGGCGAACGAAAATATTTACAGAGCGATTAAGACCATTAAGGCAAAAGACCGGGTCGTTTTAAAAGGCCTCCTGGTCAATTTAAAAGGAACGTATAAGGGTCAGACGGTCACCTGGAATACAAGCCTATCTAGGACGGACACAGGTAATGGTTCCTGCGAACTGTTTTATGTCACTTACGTCAGAATTGAGACAAAAATCTATGAATAAGATTGAAATTAACACCATTCAAGGTGGGAGACGAGAGGGTCAGGGCTTGCAATAATATATTTAATCGGCGGTAATGGTTTAAACTCCATAGAACCCACGAAAAAACTTCTCGAACCTTCCATGAATTCTGCTGGAGATGATGTTTCCATTCCTGCAGTAAAGCTACTGAGTAAAGCGGAAAACTGAAGGCTCACGCCTATGCTGAAGCTCCAGCGGGCAGGCAAAGTTAAAAGCCAGACAGGAATGAGGGTTATTGGAAGACTACAGAATATTTATTTTTTCTTACGTAGGGGTTTGGCGAGATAATCTCGAGGCCGGCAAATGTTCACGCCGTTTACGGTTTGTCCAAAATATTTTCCAAAATGGGTCGAGTCGCCTGTGATCAGATAATCGGCTTTGATTGAGATAGCAGCCATGAGCACGGGTCGGTCCTTCTCTGGCAAATCAATAGGGCAGGGGAGGGTAGGATCGACTTCGGGTACGATTCGCACCTCTAATAGGTAACCCTCCAGCCTTTCCATTTGCTCGGGATGAAAGAGGTTGCGCCTTGCCTCCTCCACCACAAAATTAGAGGCAAATAGCGTGCATCGCTTTTGGCGAGCGGATTTCCATAAACGATTCAGACCTGGACTTCCGTAGGCCACTGAGAATAAGATGTTCGCATCGAGAAAGATACGGTCAATGGTCATCGACTTTTTGGCTTCTCATGAGGAATGGTTTTGGGATCAATCCCTAACTTCTTAATCTCTTTAAGGGCCCACGCATAGTCCTCTGGAGTGACCGCATTGTTCAAGAGAAATTCAGCCTTTCGTTCAGGAGTGTATCTCTCTAAGGGCAACGTCACCGCCGGTCGTAAGAGGACACCTTCCTTCCGAGCTTCCGCGACCACCAGGGATCCTTCTTCGAACCCGTATTTGCGGCGGAGACCAGCCGGAATGACCACCGCCCCACGTTTGCCAATTTTCGTCGTCACCATTTGCATAGTCGATCACCTCTATTCTGCAGAATATCAGATATTCAGATATTTGTCAAGGCTAATGTTTCAGATTAAAATCGTGTCATCCATAATAAAGTCGGCCCAATCCCATTAAAATGAAGGGGGGTAGTTACACCTTCAGCATGAATTACGGTTTTGCCCATCAGGAGAAAGCTCAAAACATCGCTACTGATCCGGCAGTGGTGTTTCAGACGGGTCAGGTTCATTCCGACAGCAGTAGCTGTACTCAGTACTATGCCGGGGGCTGCCTTATATTCACCCAAGATATGGAACTCCTGCCAGTTAGCTACGCTTTCCGTTTCAACGATGGGACAGCCGATACGCCGTACACAATAATCAGCGGCACTGGAAACCGTATCCATTAGTATCTCTGTGGGGGATGGTGTGAGCCCGAAGGGGTGGAGTAGATTTTAAAGTCGCTCATACCCAGAGTTCTGTAAGTCCTTGACCAATCTATTATATTTGGTTATTATTGTCTCCATGTCTGTGAGCAGGATAGGTGAATTTGGACATGTCACCATTCACCTTTCACTGGTACTTTTCATCCGTACAAATCTTAGCTGATGGTTTTATCACTCCTGCCTGCCGCAGGCAAGAGTGAATACATGTTCCCCCTCACCCCCACCCTCTCCCGCCAGGGGAGAGGGGGATAGGGGGATCGCAAATTCTGATGAACGAGTCACGAATGATGATTGACCTTTTAGGAAACCTGAAGAGATCGGATTATTGTGGGGATCTCAAGAAAAAGGATGTCAAC
>JBAVGF010000302.1:0-2076 GCA_049684675.1 Thermodesulfobacteriota bacterium
GTGTAATCCTGAACGGATTTAAAGGCAGATTCCATTCTTTGAACGACGGCAAGGACCCGATTTTCTTCTGCGCCTTCTGTCAAAAGTGGGAGGCTTATCACCATGAGAAGCAAGAAGGCCGATGCGAGCCATACCCTGCCGGGCCTGGACATTCTATTTGAAGGCAAAATTTTCGTCAAATAGGTATGGGTTGTCAAAATAGTCCTTCCCGATTAACTCGATGGCGTGGTGACCGCGTTGACGCATGCTTCCAACGGATGGAATCCCCATTGAGAAGAGAATAAACCGCTCCACCCTCTCCGAACCTTTGACAATTCCCTTGGAACCAAAAATGCTCTCCGTTGTTCCATTTTCACGCGGAAGAGCCTCGAGAACATCATAACGCACCATTGCATAAGGAATCGGATCGGGTACCTCTTCGACAGATACCAGACGCTGGACCTGGTGCCAACCCGAGTTGACCCGGATTCCAAGACGCCCTTCCGATAGAATGGCTGGAACCCATTCGGGCACAATTGGCTCGAAACTCAAAGGTCTGGAACGAACCCGTTCGACGCGCTCCCTCTCGGGTGAGAAGAAATGGTAGCATCCACAATCGCTCATCACATCCACCATGAAGACCTTCCCCTCCCCGTCGAGGGACACCCGAACCGTCAATCCATCCAGGTGGCCCATTTCAATAGAGGGTGACCTCTCTCCCGCTCGTTCCGGATACCAGATAACATAGTTGATCTGAAGAATGGGTTCTCCTTTCAGAAAAGCATGGGAGGTATAATAATAGACAGTGGGTTTTTCCGGGTCGATGTCCACGCGATCACCCTTCCATACAACCTGCCCCAAACGGTCATAGGCTGCTGCTACATCTTGAATAAAGACAGGGGCAAAAGACCAAACCAGCTTCTCCTCCTGGTCGGTATTTGGCAAGGGAACTCCCATGGGATTCTTCTTGGACTCCCCAATGATCTTTTGAACCTCCTCTCCGGAGAGAGAGGCTCGCTTCTCAGGGGTAAATGACCTCAGTCGTCCGTCAATGGGGAGGTCCTTCAAATCCGTATCGAACCTTTTTTTGATTTTTTTTATTGATCGTTCCGTGAGCACAGCCACGGGTATCGCCGCCAAAGGATAAACGCCGACGGCTCTCCTGAGACAAGAATATTCATCCGGGAAATGTACAAGGGGAAAAAGTGTGCTGTAAAAATCCGATCGGCCTTGATCATGACTCAGGAGCTTAGAAGAACAGGATTTCACCTGAGCATATAACCACTCCCGGTCTGTTCTTCTTCCATCCTCAAAATCTAAAGAAAGAATGGCTATTTCAGAGAGGTTACTGAGTTCTTTTTTTCTGGACAGGAGATCCTGCTGCTGCATCCAAAGGACCCATTCTTCCCTCTGCCCGTCGTCTTTGAGGTCTTTCTTCAAGGCAGCGATGAACCGATTAGCCCTAAGATAAGGAAAACCGGGGATCGGTGCATTGGAAGCATCCTTGACGCCTGCTTCTTCGATAACCTCATCCAATCGCTTTAAAAATTCCAGGCACTGCTCGGGTTTTTCAAAAGAAAGGGGAGTCGGTTTGGCCAGAAAAGGCGCACAACCTAAGAGGAAAACGAATAGCGGGGCTACGAAGATAATACGGAATCGAGTAATTTTCATCACCCTAATGATTGGCCTTGGATAAGTCAATCTTCTTACCATCCTCCCAGCAGATGAAGATGGAGATGAAAAATGACCTGCCCCCCACCCCGCTCCACGTTAAAAAGTAGACGATAGCCTGACGTTGCAATCGAATGCTCTTTTGCCATTTCCTTCGCCTTGAAGATCATCCTGAAAATGATATCTTTATCCTTCTCTTCTATATCGTTGAGGCTTCGAATATGTTCCCTGGGAACGATGAGAAGGTGAACCGGGGCATGGGGTCGGATATCCTTAAATACGACCAGCGATTCGTCCTGGTATACAAAATCCGCTATCTTTTCTCCTTTGATGATTTTACAAAAAGTGCAGTCTTTTTCCATAGAACAAAAGGCTGACGGCCTGCGGAAAAGAATAATCTAACCTAAGATGATATGTCAACAGGAG
>JBAVGF010000303.1:0-12988 GCA_049684675.1 Thermodesulfobacteriota bacterium
CATGTAAAAACGTTAACGGGTAAAAAGAGTATTGTCAATAATCTTTGGTTTTCCGGCTTCCAGACCCGGAGGTAAGAAGCTTTGCGACGGCAGGAGAGCTAAACTGGATTGGATGAGAGACGAGCGGACGAAGCTGACGGAGTATCTGCTTCACGTTACCCCGGCCTTCGGCCATTACCGGCTCATGCAGTGGTTCGAGTGGTTCGATAAAATGTGGACATCGAATTCTTTTCTCGGTAAATCTTTTCCATCTTGATAAGAATTTCACCAAACTCAACGGTGTGCCTTCCCATTGCCTCCGCGGCAGCCTTCGCATCGCCTGCCAAGACGGCCTCAACGATCGGACGATGCATCCCTGGGGGATGCATGGACTGTGGATCGGGTTCTACTGCCTCCACGACCTTCCTCGTTAATCCCAATGCAGATCTGACAAGGGCTTCAAAAAAACGATTGCCGCACATCTCAGCCAAAATGAAATGCACCCTTTGCTTCCTTTCCACGTCTACAGACAAGGAGGGGATGGGAAGTTCTTCGGCCTCCAAAGAGTCTTTCAGCTGTTGAGCAAATTCTGGAGTGACTCTTGAGGCTGCCAACCGGGCCACCTCGGGCTCCACGAGAATTCTCAGCTGATGCATTTCAGGAATGGAAATCTTGTTAGCCATGAACAGATCCAAAAAAGTCTTGGCCAAATTCTCGAAATTCAGATCGGTTATGTAAGCACCGCCATTGGCGCCTTGTCGGGTAACTAAGAATCCAGCATTCTCTAAAGCCCTCAAAGCCTCTCGAATGGCTACACGACTCACCTTAAATTCTTCTGCCAAATCTCTTTCTGCGGGTAGTTTGTCTCCGGGCTTGAAATGGCCCAAGAGAATGGATTGCTTGAGTTGTGAGATGATCTCCTCTGAAACTCGAAGTTGTCTGATAGGGCTAAATATGGCCATCTTTCCTCCTTTAGGAAACATAAATATTTTTTCTTGACAAAAATTTATTGGTCTAATATTATACCAATGCATTTTTTATTTCAAGATTTTTATTCGACAGGGAATATGGAGTAAATAATGAACATTTCCAATAACTTAGAAAGTGCTGCATTTTATTTTCCTGATCGTCCTGCACTTAGCGAAGCTGGACGCGAGATCACTTATTCGGAATTCAATGACCGGGCTAACCGAATAGCAACTGGTCTCCTCGCCATGGGAGTGAGACCGGACGATCATATTGGTCTTTTGGCTCCCAATTCAGCGGATTGGCTTATCTTCTACTTCGGTGTGTTAAAAGTGGGGGCTGTGGCCGTGACTTTTTCTAATCTTCTTGCCTCCGATGAAATGGCTTTGCTCATCAACCACTCAAAGCCGAGGTTCCTTTTTACATCTCCGGAGAAACTCAATCACCTTCAAAACTTAAGAGGAAAAGCCGGTTTGGAAAAGGTGATCTGTCCGGATGGTGATTTAGAACTTCGACAATTGATGAACATGGGAACGGGTTCCTTCAAAGCACTCGATCGGGACCGAACAGAGACGGCTGCCGTTCTCTATACCGGAGGCACAACAGGGACGCCAAAAGGGGTTATGCTGACCCATGAGAACATTAACGTTTCAGCCCATAATGTAGCCTTTAGTGAGCATTCCACCGATACCGACCGGGCTCTCTGTTTTCTTCCTTTCAACCACGTATTTGGCCAGATGCACATTATGAATGCTACAATTTTAAGTTGCGGGTGTCTGGAGATTCTTCCAGCATTTAATCTAGATCAAGTTTTGGAAACCGTTCAGTCCCATGGGGTCACCAAACTCTTTGCCGTACCGACTGTCTATGCACGTCTGCTGACCCTTGAAGGATTGAAAGAGAAGCTGGGCCGGGTCCGATACTGTTTCTCTGCGGCCGCGAGCATGGCCGCAGAAATTGTTCGCCAATGGAAGGAGCGGACCAGGCTCACCATTTACGAAGGCTACGGCCTGACGGAATCCGCGTCCGCGGTGACATACAATCACTATTATCGCCACGTCATTGGGTCTATCGGAACAACGGTGCCAGGGGTTGAGGTTGAGATCAGGGATAAGAATGGAAATCGAATGAGGCAGGGCCAGGAAGGGGAGATCTGTATTCGTGGGCACAATATCATGAAGGGCTATCTCGATAATCCGGAAGAGACGAGTTCCGCATTTTGGGAAGACGGCTGGTTCAGATCTGGAGACGTTGGGTTCCTGGACGAAGACGGCTACCTCTTTATCGTGGACCGGATTAAGGACATGATTATCACAGGTGGCGAAAATGTCTACCCCCGCGAGGTCGAAGAGGTTCTCTACACGAGACAGGAAGTAGAGGGATGCGCGGTGATAGGAATTCCAGATAAAGAGTGGGGCGAGCGGGTTACCGCATTCATCACCCCGAAGCCAGGGCAGAAAATCGTTCCGGAGGAGTTGAAGACTTTCTTAAAGTCCCGCCTTTCACCCTTCAAGGTTCCTAAAGAATATATCGTCGTGAACGAGTTTCCTAAGAGCCCTGCAGGCAAGATTCTAAAGCGTGAGTTAAAGAAACAGTACCTGGACCGCTTTAAGTAATATTCGTGTAGAATAATCAAGCCCGATCCATGGGCTTGTGTTAGCACAGCCTGGTGTTCCCGTCGGCATGCAGAAGAGGACGGGAGGTTTGAAGAGTCGATATGAATCTAGCGCAGAACCTTGAAGTCTCGTCCTTCCTCTTTCCTGACCGTCCTGCCATCAGAGAACGCGGCATTGAGATGACCTATGCCCAACTGAACGATCGGGCGAACCGGGTGGCAACCGGCTTAATCAAAATGGGAGTAAAGCCGGGGGACCATGTGGGCCTTTGTGCCTTGAATTCGGCCGACTGGATTTCCTTTTACTTCGGCGTGCTCAAGACGGGAGCGGTCGCGGTTACTCTGTCCGGGGTTCTCACCGGTGATGAGCTGGTGAATCTCGTCAATCACTCGAGACCGCGGTTTCTATTTACGGTAGAAGCTAAGCTGAAAGACCTGGAAAAATTGAAGGGCTTGAGGAGGCTTGAAAAGGTGATTTGTTCAAGAGGTGACCTGGATCTCCCGCACCTTATGGAGATGGGCTCGGGATCGTTTAAAGCAATCGAGAGGGACCGAGCTGACACAGCCGCTATCCTTTACACTGGCGGTACCACAGGTATCCCGAAAGGGGTGATGTTGACCCACGAGGGTATCAATTTTTCGAGTCACAGCATCGCCTACTACGAGCGGTCGAAAGAGAATGACCTTGCCCTCTGTTTTCTGCCTTTTAATCACGTCTTCGGCCAAATACACATTATGAATGCAACGGTTCTGAGTGCCGGCTGCCTGGAGATTTTGCCCGCTTTCGACCTGGAGCGGATCTTGGAGGCGATGGAGGGTGGCCGGGTGACGAAGTTCTTTGCTGTGCCGACCGTCTATGTCCGACTCTTAGCCCTCGAAAACTTGAAGCAGAAGCTGGGGAGACTTCGCTACTGCTTTTCCGCAGCGGCCAGCATGGCGATGGAAATCGTCAAGCAATGGAAGGAACGCACAGGGTTGACGATCTCGGAGTCGTACGGGCTGACCGAAGCCATGCCCGTATCCTACAACCATTTTTATCATGACAGGCACGTTGTTGGATCGGTGGGTCCCCCGGTGCACGGGGTGGAAGTCCAGATCAGGGATCGATCGGGGAACCTTCTGAAACAAGGAGCGGAAGGCGAGATCTGCGTACGCGGTCGCAACGTCATGAAAGGCTACCTGGATAACCCAGAAGAAACGCATTCCGCATTCTGGGAGGGTGACTGGCTCCGCACGGGCGACATCGGCCTGTTCGACCCGGACGGCTATCTCTACATCGTGGATCGGCTTAAGGACCTCATTATTACAGGAGGTGAGAACGTCTATCCTCGCGAGGTGGAAGAGCAGCTCTATAAGCGGCCGGAAGTGGAGGAGTGCGCAGTCATAGGACTCCCCGACCAGGAGTGGGGCGAGCGTGTGACTGCCTTCATCGTGGGGAAAACAGGTCATCGTATTGTTCCTGAAGAATTAAGGTCTTTTTTGAAGTCATGTTTATCGCCCTTCAAGGTGCCCAAGGAGTATGTCGCGATGACCGAGCTTCCCAAGAGCCCGGCGGGCAAAATCCTGAAGCGTGAGGTCAAAAAGCGGTTTCTTGAGGGGACCGTGCAGCCCGGGATGGGAAAACAGAGGTAGGTGAACGGCCAAGAGAGGCTGCTGAGGCCCTAAATCATGCGGCCATGCCGCAAAAAAAACAGAAGGAGGATCGGAAAGATGAAAAAAGGGTTTCGTTTTCGGCAGGCAGTTGTTTTCGCAGTGGTGACGGTGTTTTTATTGTCAACTTCGGTTTTGGCACAGGAAAAAGCGATGAAGCTCAGACTTTCAACGTTCTGGCCGCCGCAGCACCCTTTCACAAAATTGCTTGGGGAGTGGGGTAAGGACGTTGAGAAGGCAACTTCAGGGAGGATAACGGTGACGGTATTTGCAGCCAGCACCCTTTCACCTCCCATGCAGGTTTATGACAACACGGTGAAAGGAGTGGTTGATGTCGGCGCCAATCTATTGGCCTATTCACCCGGCAGGCTTCCGCTTTCTGAGGTCTTACAGCAGCCACTGGGATATCGGAATGGCTACCAGGGAAGCAAACTGGCCAATGCCTATTATAAGAAATTCAAACCGAAGGAATTTGATGATGTACAGGTGATGTTCCTCCATGGTGCTGCGCCGGGCTTCATTTTTACAAAGAACCCGGTCAAATCGACTGCCGATGTAAAAGGGCTTAGAATAAAAGCCAATGCAGAGAACGCGGACATAGTAAGAAATCTTGGCGCTTCTCCTGTCACCATGCCGGTGACTGAAACGTATGATGCCCTTTCAAGGGGCGTTGTTGACGGATGCCTCTTCCCGCTCGAAGCATTGCAGGGGTTCAAAATCGGTGAGGTCGTCAAAACGGTCATTGAGAACTATGGCGTGTCTTATCTGACGTCCATGTATGTGATTATGAACAAGAGTAAATGGAATGCCATTTCTCCTGCCGATCAAAAGGCAATCGAAAAAATCAATGACGAATATAACGAAAAATTCGGTAAGAAATGGGTTGAATTGGACAATAGTGCAATCGCGTTCGCCAAGGGGAAAGGCGTGACTTTCCTACCGGTTTCCAAAGAGGATGAGGCTGCGACAGCTCAAAAGATGAAGCCCATTCTGGATGCCTATGTTAAGATGGCGAAATCGAAAGGTCTTCCGGGCGATGAAGCATTGAAATTCTGCGAAGACTTCTTAAAGAAGAATCCGTAATGTCATTAACGACAAAAGAGGGCTGGAAGAACACAGCCCTCTTTTGTTGACAATGATCATGATAGAGAAAATACCCCAAAACCCCCTCGCCCCCGAAAGGGGGAGAGGATTACCCTTTCCCACAAGCGGGGAGAGGGTGTCACATTATTTTGATTGTTCGCACTGCCTGCCGGTGGACAGGGGTGACGAACCCTTCATGTGAAATTTGTTTTCCACAGACGCGGAGGCCAAGCGATGAAGCGTTTTATTGCAGGTGTTACCAATTTTGATAAGTCACTCTACGTCGTTGCCGGTGTCGTTTTAGCATGTATGATTATATTGACCCTCTTTGATGTGATCTTGAGAAACTTCGGCCATCCGATCACCGGATCGATGGAATTCATACAATACGGGGGGGCCATTGTATTCGGATTCTCCATTCCTTATGGCACCATGCTCGGAGCACAGGTCATTGTGGATATCATCACAGAAAAGCTCAGCCCTGGAAAGAAACGAATGATAAATGTGATTACCAGATGTATTGGCATCGCCATATTCCTATTTGTTGCGTATAACTGTTTTGTTTATGGGATAGACGTGCGAAAAACGGGTGAGCGCACAGCCAGCTTTAAGATACCTTATTACCCATTTGCCTTTGCCCTTTCCCTCAGCTTTCTCTTACAGAGTTTCACGATATTGGGTGATCTGATCAAAACAGCAAAAGGAGCAGACAATGAGTGATGTGGCAATAGGAATATACGGAATTATATTGCTGCTGGGTCTTTTTTTGACAGGGCTCGAAATGGCTTATTGCATGATACTGGTCGGATTTCTCGGATTTGCTTTTCTTATGTCCTTTTCGGCAGCCTCTAATCTTGTCGTTAAGGACTTCTTCGACACATTTACAACATACAGCTACACGGTAATCCCTCTATTTATAGTAATGGGGGAGTTTGCCTCAAATTCAAATATCGCAAAAAGACTCTACCAGGGGGCGCACAAGTGGTTCGGCCATATACCGGGCGGCCTTGCAATGACAACGGTAGCGGGCGCGACAGCCTTTAAAGCCATGTGCGGATCAACCCTTGCTACAGTCGGAACCTTTTCAAACCTCGCAATGCCTGAAATGGACCGCTATGGATATAAAAAGGAACTCTCCGCCGGTACGATTGCATCTGTCAGTACCATCGGCATGATTCTGCCTCCCAGCACAGTGCTTATTATCTATGGACTTGAAGTTGAGCAATCCATAGGCAGGCTTTTCCTTGCAGGGATTATCCCTGCGCTGATGATATCCTTTCTTTTTATGGCAGTTATATTCGGATGGGTAAGCTTAAAACCGGGGATAGCTCCCAGGGCGGAAAAGGCAACGTGGAAAGAAAGGTTCGTTGTGATCCCGGACGCATTGATTGTTATGGCTATTTTTGGCGTCGTAATAGGCGGGATGATCACCGGCTTTTTCAGCCCCACTGAATCCGGTACAATAGGCACAGTTGCAGTTTTTCTTCTGGCTTTACTGCGTAAAGAAGCCAATCATACCATGATTATAAAGTCTTTTAAGGGAGCATTGAAAACCTCCATTATGGTTCTTATGCTTATTGCAGGGTCCAATATTTTTGGCCATTTCCTTGCAATAACTGAAATCCCAATGATCGCGGCAAAGTGGGCATCGACCCTTCACCTATCAAATACTGCTATTATGATTGTAATAATCATTATATATTTGCTCGGCGGTTCCATCATGGATGATCTGGCATTTATGGTACTGGCCACTCCCATCTTCTTCCCTACAGCTGTCGCACTCGGCTATGATCCAATATGGTTCGGTATATTGATTTGCGTTACGCTTATGATCGGCGGCATTATTCCGCCCATCGCGATTTATGTTTTTATATTAGGAAACATAACAGGACTTCCCTTCAAAACGATCTATAAGGGGGTCGTTCCTTTCCTTTCAGCCCTCGTCCTGGCTTTAATCATTCTGTTTCTTTTCCCGCAGATTGCACTATGGCTGCCAAATTTAATGATGGGCAAGGGATGATCATATCCTCTTCCAGGGCATGGCCATTGTTCTCCCCGACCGCTGACGGGGAGCGGGAACAGGGCCATTGCTGGCCCTGTCTTTTTTTAATTAGTTCTGCTTATAGAACATGTTAGTCTGTAATGCCAGATGTAATCCGGCATCGAGAGAGCCTTAAAAAGACTGCATTTCGGCTGGAGTTTACCTCGATGAAAATCAGGGCAAAATGGCCCCTTTCCGAAACCCGTAGTTCGTCCTAAAATTAGGCATTGACAAAAAGTTAATTTATTGCTGTACTTATATCACCTTTGTACTCAATTTAGAAAGGAGGAGAGGATGATGGGAAAGAAAGGATTAATAGCGTTTGCGTTATTGGGTTTTGTGATCTTTATCGGTTTTCCACATACGGCCCTCGCCCAACTTAAGCCCGGTGAGCCAATTGTCATTGGAGTTCCTACGGCTTTAGGTTCTATTGAGGGACGAGATGGGTGGATGGCCATCCAGATGGCGAGGGATGAAATTAATGCAAAAGGTGGTGTGCAGGTAGGCAATACAAAACACAAAATTGAAGTCTATTCCATTGATACCAGGGAACATGAGCCTGGAATTCCTGTCCAAGATGCCTTGACTGCGGCAGAGAAGCTTATCTTGGAGAAGAAACCTCATGCGATTGCATTGGGAAATTTCCGATCCGAGGTCCTCTTATCAACAATGGATCTTATCTCCAAGTATAAACTACCCTACATTTGTTCTATTGCCATGACCCCGCTGTTTCAGAAGAAGATCTTGGATGAATATGACAAATACAAATATTGCTTTCGGAATGCCATAAATGCTCCATACCTCGCGATGTATCTGGGCGGAGTCATGGGGTTTATAAATAAAGAATTTGGCTTCAACAAGTCCTACATTATCACTCAAGACGTGTTGTGGGCGAAGGGGACGGGTGGAGGCCTTGAAAAGTGGTTCAAAGAGAATAAATGGGAGGTAGCCGCCTTCGATACCTATGCTACAGGGGCTTCTGACTTTTCTCCCTCCATGATCAAGGTGAGGGCCCAAAAAGCCCAGGTAGTTGTGCCGATATTTGATATGCCCCAGAGCGGCATCCTACTGAAACAGGCCCGTGCGATGCAGATTCCAGCTTTGCTTGCTGGTTTTATCAGCCCTGTTACGACTGAAAATGCCTGGAAGGTATTTGAAGGAGAAGTGGATGGAATGATAAATATGATCTATGAAGTCGGGCCCATTCCAGTGAAGGCAGTGCCAAAATCAGTGGAATTCAATCGAAACTATGGCAAAAAATGGGGAGAGAAAGCCAGAACCGAACTCTCCGGTCATGGTCCGGGACCAAGCTATGACTCCATCTATATTTTGGCCAATGCGTTTGAGCGTGCCAAGACCGTTGAACCCGATGCCGTGGTTAAGGCTCTTGAGCAAACAGATATGATGGGTGCCATCGGAAGGATCAGGTTTGGCAAAGATCATCAGGTCGTATATGGCTTCGACCCCAAAGAGACGGCTCTGGGTGTTGGGTTTCAATGGGTAAAGCCTGGAAAGAGAGTAGTTGTGTACCCAGATGTCGTTGCAGAGGCCAAGATTCAACTTCCACCTTACATGAAGAAATAAGGTCTACATTAAGCTTCCGGGGCGATCTTTTAACTGAAGATCGCCCCTTTTATTACTAAAATAACCAACAAAAAATCCTCCCCTCCCTTGGTGGGAGGGGATATAGGGGAGGGGGAAATTTTTATCACCCCACCCAGACCCTCTCCCGTCAAAGGGGGAGGGGAACGAGTCTAGAAAAAAAAATGTTACCCAGCATCATCATCTACGGTTTAGTGAATAGTGTCAATTTAGCCCTGATCGCCATAGGTTTCAGCCTCACCTTCGGTATCAGTGGGGTGGCTAATTTTGCCTATGGAGGTTTTTATATCTTCAGTGGATTTCTTGTTTGGATGCTCCTCAATTATCTCAAGTTTCCTTTTATCCTCGCCATCATTGTGACCATAGGTATTGTGGGACTCTTAGGATTTGTTACTTACTGGGTCATCCTTTTAAGGGTACGGGGGATACCATTATCCGAGGTCATTGCCACCTTCGCTTTAGGGGTTGGGATACTTGAGTTATTCCGCTCGTTGGGGTTTGTGACATACGAGTTCACGCTACCCTATTTTAAAAAAGGCATGGTGATGATAGCCGGAGTCCCTATCGACTATCAACGTCTTTTCATGATTGGAATTGGACTGGCATTAGTCCTCTTCCTTTACTTTTTTACGCATTACACCAGAATTGGCTTGGCATTCAGAGGGATCGCCCAGAATGAGCGAACAGCGATCTCACTTGGTATTAAATCGGATTTTACCGCTGCCCTCAGCTTGGCCCTTGGATCGGCAATGGCCTCTGTCGCTGCCATTGTCATTCTTCCTCTCGGTATCATTTCAATCAATACAGGATATGAGGTGTTGCTGGTCGCCGTGGCAGTCGGAATTGTTGGAGGACTGGAAAGCGTTCCGGGAATTCTTGTAGCAAGTCTTATCCTTGGATATGCTCAAATCATCACCGGTACATACTTTAAGCCTGAATGGATGATGGTTGTTTATTTGGCAGCGATCGTCTTAGTTCTTGCGATTAAACCATCAGGCCTGTTTGGGAAGTTCAAAGAGCTGGAGGAAAGGGTCTGAGAATTGCGGACCCCCTCCCCAACCCTCCCCCCTTGAGGGGGAGGGATAGGGTGGGGGGATTGGTGAATTTATGAAATTCCGTAAAGAGAGGCTGGACAGGGGAATTAAGGCGAGATGCGAGGATATATTCGCCCTTTCATCTTACAGAGAGATACTCTATCTGATGTTCCCCAGAGTTTTGCCAGTCCTTGTCTTGCTCATTCTTCCGCTATTGCAAGGAGTTATTGGATTATACTGGGAGAAGGTCTTAATGAACACTTGTATCATCGCACTGCTTGCCTTGAGTTGGGATTTGATGGCTTCGGTGGGATTGATATCTTTAGGTCAAGCCCTTTTCTTTGGTGCAGGGGCTTATATAACAGGCTTTTTAAATTATACCTTTAAATTGCCACCCATTTTAACCATTCCTTTAGGCACTCTGGGTGGAGCATTTTTCTGTACCCTTTTGCTATTGCCAGTTCTGAGATTAAGAGGGGTATACTTTGCCATCGTCACTTTAACCTTACCCTTACTGCTCGCACGATTTATTGAAACAACAAAAATTCTTGGAGGAACTGAGGGAATGAGCGCCCTTACTCCCCTTCCCAACATATGGGTTGAACTTTATGTGCCTGTTTTTGCACTGCTCATTTGCCTTTTCGGTTTTCGCAGATTGATCAATGAGGATTATGGATTGGTTCTTCAAGGGATTCGTGATAATGATCGGGCGGTCATGAGTGGAGCGATCAATATCTACTGGTTCAAGGCCCAAGCCATTTTCATTGCTGGTGTGGCAGGGGCATTTGCTGGAGCTTTCATGACACATTACAGCCAGGTCGTGGGAATGGCTGCCTTTGCCATGGATTATTCTATCTTGCCATTGACCTCTGCGGTTCTGGGTGGAGTGGGCACGTTTGCCGGTCCAACCATAGGTGCTTTTATTCTGAATCCTCTTTCTGAATCCCTTCGTGCGGTTGGGTCATGGAGAGTTGTCTTCTACTCCGCGATTCTCATCATCTGCGTTGTGGGTTTACCTGAAGGAGTCTTTCACTACATGAGGAGAAAGTATCACCAATTCGAAAGAATGGTGGATGTTGGATAAGATGCAAGACAAAACGCTTTTGAAAGTTGAAGGGCTCACTAAGAATTTTGGTGGAGTGGCGGCCATCGTCAGGGTGAGCTTTGAATTGCAAGAAGGAGAGCTTCTCGGAATCATAGGCCCGAATGGCTCAGGAAAGACCACGTTGGTTAATTTGTTGACAGGTTTTGTGAGACCGGATTCTGGAAAGGTAATTTACCGGGGAAAGGATATCACGGGTAAAATGCCTTATAAGATAGCTGAATTGGGAATTGCCCGGACCTTCCAGATGGTGAAGCCCTTTTATCAACTCTCTGCCTTCAAGAATCTCATCATCCCTTTGTATTCCTCCCGGGTTAAAAAATTGAGGGGAGGGAAATACGGTGATCGGGATGATGTGGCGATTGATCTTCTCGAAGATGTTGGTTTTGAACGCGACTCTTTTGTACCTTATAAGATAGCTTCCAGCCTCCCCCATGGTTATCTGAAACGCCTGGAGCTGGCGCGCTGTTTGGCCCTCCGGCCCGATTTACTCATTCTGGATGAGCTCTTTTCGGGAATGTCCATGTCTGAAGTGGCCAGCACTCTTCCTATCATCGAAAAACTGAATGCGGAGGGTCTCACCATCATCATGGTTGAGCACCGATTAAAAGAACTCTTCCGAATTACTCATCGGGTCATTGCACTCAATTTTGGCGCAAAAATTGCCGATGGTCCTCCTCGCACGATGATGGAGAACGAAGCCGTGAAAGCAGCTTATCTTGGAAGTGAGGACGAGGACTGAGATGCTTGAAGTAAAGAACCTGTTGGTCTTTTTTGAAAACTCCATTGCGCTCAACGATCTCAGTCTGGAGGTCCGGAAAGAAGAGATTGTCGGTGTCTTGGGATCAAACAGCGCTGGCAAAACGACTTTGATGAACACGATCTCCGGTTTGATGATTGACATCAAAAGGAAAGAAGACCGCAGAGGGGGCGAGAGAATTACTCTACTGGGTGAGGTGAGGTTCGAAGGTGAAGATATTACGAACACTGAGCCTGACAAAAGGGTTAAAAAAGGGATCGTTTTAAGTCGAGAAAGGCATCCGATCTTTCCTGACAGCAGTGTAGAAGAAAATTTGAGAATCGCTGCCTACCTTCGAAGAGATACTGGGATAAAGAAAACCTTCGATTTCGTCTACTCTGTCTTTTTCCATTTAAAAGATATAAAAAAAAGAAAGGCGGGGTTCTGTAGCGGGGGAGAACAACAGATGCTTTCCATAGGCATGGCATTGATGACCAAGCCCCGGCTTCTCCTGATGGATGAGCCTTTGCTCGGGCTCTCTCCAGTTCTCCAGCGCGATCTGAGACGAGCCATAAAGCAAATTCGGGGGGAGGGTGTAACCATTCTGGTTACGGAACAGTTCGCCAGGCCCCTTTTGCCTATTATTGATCGAGGCTATGTAATCGAAAATGGGATCCCCGTCCTTTTCGGAACAGGAAAGGAATTAATGGATAACCCGGAAGTGAAGGCCGCTTATTTTGGGGTGTAAGTTTAAGCATCAAATAGGAAAGTTAATAGGTTATTAGGTCAATTGGTTATTGAATGACTTAATTACCCAGTGACTTAATGACTTAGAGGAACTTCTCATTTGGGATTTCGGAGGACGTTCGAATCAAAAGAGTCCATGGAATTAGCCACTAGCTCCATTTACGAACAATTCGATAAGATATCACGGGATCATCCGGAGAAACCAGCCCTTATTTACCTGGGCATGCGGTACCGTTATTCTCAGCTGCACGAAGCGGTTGAGTGTCTGGCCGCCAGTCTCCACAGAATGGGTGTATCAAAAGGAGATAAGGCCGTCCTTTATCTCCCGAATTGTCCACAGTGGGTCATCACCTGGCTCGCATTGATGCGCATTGGCGTTATTGCCATTCCTATCTCACCCATCTATACGCCCATTGATATCGAATACATG
>JBAVGF010000304.1:0-28316 GCA_049684675.1 Thermodesulfobacteriota bacterium
CCCCAGATGAATAAGGTGGGTTTGTGAATCATGGAGAGCTGATCTTTTAGCTTCAAGGCTTCCCCGGCATGTTTGAAGGTGGAGTAAAGGACCCAGGTACTTCCTTTGATCTTAGAAAGTGGGTACTGCCGACTCACCACTTCCGGCGTGATCAGTTTGATATTCGAAACACACTCCAGAAGGATCCACCTGATTGAATTCTTGCCTCGAGCTGCAATGACCAGATAAGGGAGGATTGGAATATCTTTGATGGCTACCAGGGTTCGGAAGGATTCATTTTTGACCTGGTGAAGGACGTCCGGAGGGACACAGTTGATCAATATGAGTCGATCCACTCGTTCAGGATATAGGATCGCCATGGCCCAAGCGATCCCGCCTCCCATCGAATTTCCGATCAGGGTGGCTTTCTCAATCCCCACTCCATCCATGAAGTCTCTCAAAAAATGAATATAGGTCTCTGGGGTGTAAGAAACCTCCGGCCGGTCTGAGAAGCCGTGACCGATGAGGTCTAAGACATAAACCCGGTAGGATTGTGAGAGAGCCTCGATCTGTTTCTCCCATACCCACATCCCAGCGCCATAGCCATGGATCAACAGGAGAGGTTTCCCATCTCCTTTCACCGTATAAAAAATTGTACGGCTATTAATCTGAATCGTCATGGGAGTGAGAGAAGGGTTCCAGTCGATCCGAGTCGGCCGGACCAAAGGAATACCGCATCCCCATAAAAACGGCATCAACAAAAGGGAAACAATCCAACGTAGACGAATCATTGGGATCCTATCTTTGATTTCCAATTTGCGATTTGCGACTCAATATGTTCTCAAAATTGGCAAGTCAAGAGGTCTTTGAGGGTGTTCATTTCTTTTTCTCCTTCTTCTTCTTGAATAGTCCCTCTATCGACTGCAGTCCCTCCACAAGACCTTTTTCTCCTTTTAAATTGCCTTGAAAAACCTCTTCACCCACCACCTTAATCGGAATTCCCAGAGCCTGTGCCAAAGCGATCGCGACCTGAGTCAGAAAGGTCTCCTGAAGGCTGAACTGAGGATTCTCCATATTCCCCTTTACATAAAATTTAACTTTGATCTGATGCCCCTTTTTTTCCAGTATAGAAACCAGGGTCTCCGCTGGAATCCAAAGGACCGTTCCCCCTCCCTCTTTGACATGGAGATTGACCAGATCGAGCCCCCCAGGGGCATCGATTCTCTTCCCTTTCACAGCAATTTTTGAATCCATATCCATATAACCGGACTCAATCTCTGCGGTCACCCTTTTGCGATAGTAGGGCTCAAAGGTCTTGACCTCTATTTCTCGAACCTTCAGGGAAGTTTCCATGTCCATGGTTTTGACATCTATCCATCCTTTTATATCAATACTCCCTTCCTGAATCTTCCCCTCCATTTTTGCTTTTAATTGGACGGGAGAATGTACTGACGTGAGAGGATATTTGATCTCTCCCATTTCAAAATTTACATCTCTCAACTTGATTTGTGCGGGAGGCCCTCCTACCTTCTTATCTTCAAAATCGATGGAGCCTTTCTGGATTCGAATCCGATCGATCTGAACTTGAATGGGCTCTCCGCTCTTCTTCTCCTTCTCCAGAGAAACCTCTTCACCTTCCCTCTCCTTTTTCGTCGTCATCCATGGACCGGCCATGCGTCCCTCTCGAGATCGATAGAAGAAAAAGGATGGCTGAAGGATGGTCAATTCCTTTACGTGTAAAGATCTTTTCAAGAGAGAGAGAAGGGATGGATAAACCCTTATCTCCTCGATCTGAAGGAATCGTTGTTTCGAATCGGGGTCTTCATATCGAATTCCCGTGGCAGAGAGGTAGGTGGTCCTGAGTTTAGTCTTCTCCAGCGTAAATCCAGGCCCCATCACCTTTTGAAGGTGAGGCTGAATGAACTTCACGGCGTAAAAGGTCAGGACGAAATACCCCCCGATGAAAAGGACCGCAAGAATCCCGATCAGGAAGAAGAATCTCTTCATCCTTTCACCTCCGTTAAGATGAGTTTGGGGCTTGGAGTTCGGAGTTCAAAATTCTAAATGAAGCTCCCCGGCCATCCCGTCAGGACGGAACAGGCACGCCGGGGCCGTTCGACAGAGCTCACGGCCCTGAGTATGTCGAATGGGCTTCCCGGGCACGTAGTGGCGAGCGGAAAGCTCGCAATGGAAATATCGTTTTAATTGTCCCCCTTAACCCCACCTATCCCGCTTTGGCGGGACGAGGCACTTGCCGGTCAAAGGCTCCGAACTACGAACTCATTACTCCGAACTAACATCAGGGTTTAACAATCAGCGAGACATCCTTCGACTTCTTCTCATAGACCTCTTTCAAAAGGCTAAAGATGGACTTGATTACCAATTGAAAGAGGAAGGGGTTGGGTTGAATCGGACGGAGAGGTTTTTCGAGATCCATTGCGACGGAAAGGGAAATCTTCGCCTCCTCTTCTCTTCCCAGTTTGAACAGAACGTAAGCCATCTCCTCCAACCTTCGCTGACACAGAAATTTCCTCTCTCCCGAAAAGAGTTCGGTCAATGCCTTTTGATAGATCCCCTGGAATCGCACTTCCTTCTGGGCCGGGTTGAGAACGATCTTTGACTCCTCTGCTTCCCAGACTTCATCCGCATAGGGTCGGATCTGTTCCTCCTCAATCCTCCAGCTGGAAAAGACATCCGCCTTATGGAGATCTCCTCCCTTCCTCAATAGGCGATCGTCTCCTGCAATGTCGTCGGCCTGAAGATAGGAATAGATTAGCGGTTTGGCATAGTCTTTTTTGATACTTTCTATCTCACTCTTCGCACGGAGATAGCCCTGGGAAGGAGTCCCTTTCCTGTTAAGACTTAATAGATAGGCCTGTGCGAAGAGAAAGGCCACATAGGAAGGTTCTATCTCAACCGTAGGAAACTGATTTTTTCCCTGAACCTCCTCAAAGAAACTCCTAAACCCCTTCCGCGTCATCTCCTCTTGGGAGAAATCAACGATCCCCTCCCTGTCACTGACGATCCCATGCATGACCGTTAAACCCCGGCCCGTATGCGGAATGATGAGCCACAGAAGCCGGTACCCAAGAAAATCAATTCCACTCGCGAACCCTTCTTTGAGGTCTGCCTGTAAAGGATGAAGAATAGATCTCTGTTGATCAGATAACATCCCCTCAACAGCAATCCCCTTGCTTTTTAGTCGATAAAGAGATCGCTTGATGATTTTTCGAACCTTCTTATCCCGGGTGACTTCAAACATTCGATGGAGAAGCTGACCGGTCAGTCTATCCGGGATGCTCACCATCGACTCGGCCAACCTTCCGGCGGTTTGCGGGTCTTGTCCCAACAAAGGGAGGAGAGATCGAAAGATCTCCTCTTGTGATTTTCCACCTGAAATATCGCTTCTTATCTGCTCAATGAGGGATTGGATATCCTCCATTCTCTCCTCTCTACTTTCTCCAAAAATAAACAAAAATCCCCTTTCCCCTGGCGCCTGCCTGCGCGAAGTCCCGCCTTGCGAGACGAAGGCAAGGGAGAGATTTATCATCCCCCCATCAACGGGGATGGGTTAAATGGGGACCAATGATTGTCTGCTGAATGGTCAAGAGCATGGTTATGGCAAGATTCACCATAAGAGTATTTCCACAGAGACTTTCCAGTTTTTTGTGGTCGCGATAATTCCCCAGCCAGACCTGGATAAGATTCCACAGGATGAGGGCAATGGGAAATGCCGAAAGAGCAAGAAGCCAGTGGGGAGTGAACCCAAGGCCCCACATCATTTTGATAAAGGAAAACCCCGCCAACAGGGAAAATCCGATGTAGAGGTCTCCCATCCTCTCTTTCCCAAACCGGACGACGAGATTCTTCTTTCCAATGGCCCGATCTGCCTCTTCATCCGGAAACTCATTGATCAAGATCACGTTGAAGATCGAAAACCCCACGGGGATGGAGAGCAGCAAGATCAGTGGGCTGAAGAACCCCGTGAGGAGAAAAAAGCCGGTTGCGATGGGCAACCATCCATAACAGAAGCCAATAAGAATTTCCCCCAAACCATGGTAGGACCATCGAATCGGTTTGTTTGAATAAAAAAATCCAAAAACGATACCCAGCCCTCCTAACAAAAGGGTCCCAAGATCAGTCCGGTATTGAAGATAGATATAAAAAACAATGAGAATGGCCCCTGCCAGACACCCATATCCCAGAAGGAGCGAAACCCGGGCAGGGAGAATCCCTTTCACTAAAACCCTCGACCCCCCTGAAAACCGGTTAAAATTTTGATTGATGCGATCCCCTTCCAGATCGTTCCATTCCCCCAGGTAATAGGTCATCCACATGATGAGGATGGCCGCCGCTGCAGAAAACAGATAGAGTCCGGACGGCCCTTTGTAGCCCCAACGCCACGCCAGGATAAATCCTAAGATCAAAGGGAGAATTCCCACAGAAAGAAAAGGAACCCGTGAGAGCTTCCACCAGGCAATCATATAAGCACCGAGCTTCTTCAATAAATTTCTCTCTTGAATAGAATCAGAATTGAGTAAGCAGCAGGCAGTAAGCAGTAGACGGATACAAGTGCTTTGTGCTTTCTGCCTACTGTACCTTTAACTAAGATCTCCCATCGTTTTACAAATAGAACATATCGATTTAAAATTCAACATCAAATTTTTGCGTTGTCGTAATGCCTCACTCTCCTGTGCAAAATTGACGGCATCCGGCGAGGATGCCGGAGAAAATATCATGGCGCAACCTCAGCCTGTGAACGAGCACATGTGGGCAGCCGCCACGATGCGCTCGCGGAGGAAATTGGACTGGGAGATGCGTCTGAGAGGCATAAAAAAAGGCGGGTGATGATCTTGACGATCGAGATCATCACCCTTTGACGGTCGAAGGAGGCTGGGACCGAAGAGCTTCGGAGGTTGTCAAAATAGTATACTCAGCAAAAAAACTTCAAACCCAATGAAACAGTCTGGCAAAGAAATAGGAGACGAAGAATGCATTGGTAAAGACCAATGCCCAATTGACTACTCTTTCAAAGTTAATCTCAATTTTTCTTCTCTCTTCTGTTGCCTGAATCCCCAAAATTTTTTTACCAGTCACCTATCGCTCCCAAGACAATTTTGTAAGTAGAGCGCAAATTTGTGGAATCACTCAAGTAATTTACCAATCGTCCAACCGCGTTTTCACTATTTTTAAGAATGCGAAACCGCCGAGAATAATTAGGCAAATGATGAATAGGGTCGAGAAGACAAACTCATTCACTATTAGACTCGCTCCCCCTTCCCTCAATGGTTTAAAGCAAGTCTTATGCCAAGAGTGGAAAGCAGATAAAATTGATTGGTATCGAAGGAAAAGTTAAGATAGGGATGATCTGAAGCAAATTCGCCAGTGGGCACGAAATGTCATATCCCTCTCTTTCACCCCCCTTAATCTAAGGGGGGAAAGAGGGGGGTTAGCTGTTCTTGGACCTATGGATAGATTCCTCTGAGCCTTGAAGCCTCAGCCACCCTTCCGATCCCAAGCACAAGGGCAGCCGTTCTCATAGGAATTTTTTTGGAAAGGGAGATATCCAGAACCTCTTTGAACCCCTTCTGCATGATCCTCGTCAATCGATCCAGGACCTCTTCTTCACTCCAGATGAGCTCCTGAAGATTTTGAACCCATTCAAAATAGGAGACCGTCACTCCTCCTGCATTGGCTAAAATGTCGGGAACCAAAAAGACTCCCTTGTCATTCAAAATCTCATCCGCCTTAGGGGTCGTCGGACCATTCGCCCCTTCGACGATAATCTTCGCTTTGACTCGAGGGGCATTCTTCTCTACAATCTGATTTTCTATCGCAGCGGGGACCAGGATATCGCATTTCAACTCTAACAACTCTTGATTCGTGATCTCGGTTTCGTCCTTCGTCTCGCAAACAAAACACTTATATTTTGCCTTGTATTCCAAAGCCCTCATCACATCCAATCCCTTCTCATTGTAGAGTCCTTTTTCTGAATCGCTGATGGCGATAACCTTTGCCCCCA
The DNA here is from genome assembly GCA_049684675.1 of Thermodesulfobacteriota bacterium. Lineage (GTDB taxonomy): Bacteria > Desulfobacterota > BSN033 > BSN033 > UBA1163 > UBA1163. Next base: position 6,002 of record JBAVGF010000304.1, read on the forward strand.
GACGATGGAAGTGCATGGCCGCAACGCCTCCCACATTTCCACATCCCTGGATGACCACGTTCGCTCCTTCAACCGACATTTTCAAGTATTTCAACGCCTCGAGAGAGGTGATCACCACTCCTCTCCCCGTGGCTTCAAGCCTCCCCAGGGATCCTCCCAGCTCAACGGGTTTGCCCGTCACCACCCCTGGGACAGAATAGCCTTTTAGAATGCTGAAGGTGTCCATGATCCAGGCCATCACCTGTGGGTTGGTATAGACATCGGGAGCAGGGATATCCTGTTCAGGACCCAACATCATGAAGATCTCCCAGGTAAACCGTCTCGTCAAATGCTCTATCTCATGAAGTGACATCTCTTTCGGGTTACATTGAACCCCGCCTTTGGCCCCTCCGAATGGGATGTTGACCACTGCCGACTTCCAGGTCATCCACATCGACAAAGCCCTCATTTCATCCAGATCAATATCGGGATGGTATCTTATTCCCCCCTTGGCTGGTCCCCTCGCCACATTATGCTGGACTCGGTAGCCGGTAAAGATCTTAAGGCTCCCATCATCCATCTGGACAGGAAAATGGACGATTAACTCCCTCTTCGTATTTTTCAATTTCTCAATCGATCCAGGATCCAGGTTCAAATACTTGGCCGCAATGTCCACTTGTTTCTTTGCCATCTCGAAGGAATCTATCTTCTCATTTTCAGCCATTATCGTAACCCCCTTCCCCAAAAATTATAAAAATGCGGCAGTCTTTTTCAATAACTTTTTTCTACCTCTTCTGCCTTCTTTTTTCAAGAGAAATCTTGTGACCTTTCTAGTGCAGTGCAGAAATGCCTTTCCTTTATTTGTCATTCCGGGCCTGACCCGGAATCCAGTCTATATGGGCCGGATTCCCGCAGAAGTTTACCCCGTACTCGATACGGGGGGGGATGACGGCCTCGGAATTTACGTAAAGAAGTGTTAGATTCACTACACTAGCTATCTGTCTAATTGAATCATTTTCCGTGGAATTCCATTCAAGGGGTGTCTCTTCCGTAGGAAATTCTTGTCGAATAAATCGCCGGAATTGTCGAAACGGATGATCACTAAAATTACTGATCCCACGTTCTTGGTGGGTGCTCGTAACCTGTTGAATCTCTGCCTGTCTTTGGTTTCGATCTTCTGCTGCGGATTTATAACGCCGAGAAGAGAACTATTTCTCTCAATAAATATCGACAAGTCTTTCCTATTCAAAGTTGAATCCTGAGAATATCATTTCTTATAGAATCTAAATTCATCCAATTGCCAGAAGCGTGTAAACCCTTTGAAAATCTTAATAATTCATCATTCCGAATACAATCAAGAATATCACCCAATATCTAAGAAATGTATTGGCACGGTCCTTGCTCTATCCACAAGTCAATGATTAATTTAATAGTATGAAGGGAGGTGAGAAAGATGAGAAAAACGATCGTTTTATTAGGATTGGTGGCACTCATGGTTTTAGGTGTGACCTTCGCTTATGCTCAGGGGCCGGGCATGGGTCCTGGACATAAAGGAATGCATGAATCTTGGGGCCCTGGAAGGGACTATCCCTTGACTCCCGAACAACAGACCAAATTCCAAGAATTGCGCCGAAAGTTCAGAGAGGAAAATGCGAAGTTGATCGGCGCAATGGTGACCAAGAAGCTGGAGCTTCAGTCTTTATGGACTGACCCAAAGGCTGATTCCAAGGCCATTCTCGATAAGGAAAGAGAGTTGAGAGACCTTCAAAATCAGCTAAAGGATAAAGCTGTCCAAATGAGGTTGGAAGCTCGAAAATTCCTCACACCTGAGCAGATCCAGAATTGGAAACCAGGCTGGGGAAAGGGTCGAGGCCACATGAAGGGTGGCGGCTACGGAATGGGCCCCGGTGGAATGGGTCCTGGTCACGAATGCTATTAACTACGGGCTCTTAGAATGAGTCGAAAAAGGGGAAGGAGCTAGCCTTCCCCTTTTTATTTTTGACATTTTAAAATCATTTCGATATGTTTTAAAATTGAAAAAACGTAGAACCTTGATGTTTTGGGAATTACTGGTGGGAGCCATGAAATTAAAAACACAAATACTCATTCTCTGTTTTCTCTTTATCTTCGCTGCCTCTCCCTCCTTTTCAAAACCTCCAGGAATGGGAATGAAAAAGTGGAGGGGAGAAGGTCCGTGCTGGAGAGCATCGGAACTTGATCTTTCCCAGGAACAGAGAAGGGGTCTCGATCTGATTCAACAGACTTACTTTCGCGAAGTCCAACTTCTCAGACTCCAGGTTTTCACAAAGCGTCTTGAACTTCGTGAATTACTCACCAATTCAGCCGCGAGAACGGAGTCTATTCGCGGAAAATATTCAGAGATCATTGAACTCCAGTCGAAGCAGGAGGAGAAGACTGTTGAGTACTTGATCAAGGTAAGAAGCCTCCTTACTCCAGAACAACTAAGAAATTGGTGTCCTGAGCAGGAATTTCCTCATTCTCGACAAATGATATATGGACCGGGTCCGATGGAATCGATGCCTCCTAAGAAAACCTTCCCTCCGACGGAGTGATCCAGGGGGAAATAGCGACGGGGGTGTGCTCTGTTCAATCAAGAGAACAAGATAAAAAGAAGTTTCTCGCCCATCTATTTAGGGATCTTCTCTGGAATCATTCTCGTTATCCTCATCATCAACGGACTTTTGGAAATCAGCAGAACCAAGAAAGGATTCTATCTTTTGCTCGAAAGGGAGGCCATTGTGCTCATCCAGCATTTTGAGAAAAATATCCAAGAGACTCTCGCCTCTCTCCAATGGATGGAAAGTGGGCCCGGAAAACATTCCTTCAACCTTCCTGCCTCGGGACTTTTTTTCGGTCTGGAGGATTCCATTGCCGAATATCTTCTGGAAGCCCTCCATCGGGTGGATCAAATTGACAGAGAAAAACCTCTGAATCTCCCCGACCTCCAAACTCTCATCGACCAATACCACATCACTTCGATCGAGATCTATGACTCCAAGGGAAACTCCCTCAGGGGAGAACCTTCTCCATCTTCTTACCCCGAAAAGAAACTCCTTCTTCAGGAGCTGATCGAAAAGAAACACCCCGTCGCCATCGATCTCTTTGGGAAGCCCCTTGCCCCTGACCAATGGTTCTCGATTGCCATCCGGAGAAGGGTGAACCCGGAGATCATCGCTCTCTATCTCAACGGAGACCAGATGAAAAGACTTCTCCGACAATTCGCCGTTCAAAGGGCGATCTCCGACATCGGTCTCAGAGAAGGAATCCTCTATATCTCTGTTCAGGATACTTCTCTCAACACTCTCGCTCACACGGACCCAGCCTTTGTTGGGAGAAAAGAGGACGACCCCTTCCTAAGAAATTCCCTCCAAAGCAACCGGGTTCTCTCCCGGCACTATCAGCCCGCCCAAGGAGAAGAAATCTTTGAAGTGCTAAAATCCTTTCCCATGGAGGATAGAACCATGGGGCTGATCCGAATCGGATACTCCCCGAAGGAAATCTATCCCGTACTCGGCCAAATTAAAAAGAATATCATCCTCTCGGTCTCCTTTTTCCTCATCCTGGGAATTTCAGCGATCGTTCTGATAGGGGTGAACCAGAACCGCCACCTCAGGAAAATGAAGGAGATGGAGGACCGGGTCCAACTGGCGGAGAGACTCTCGTCACTCGGCCATTTAGCGGCAGGCGTCGCCCATGAGATTCGAAACCCCCTTAATGCCATGGGCATGGGCCTCCAGAGGCTCAAGAGAGAATTTCTCCCCCGGGATGAATCAAAAAAGGAAGAGTATATCTCTTTTATCGAGTTGATCCTTAAAGAAACCAGAAGGGTGAATGAGATCATCGAACAATTTCTGACCCTCTCCAGGCCGTTCCAACTCAATCCGAGGAAATCTTCCCTCCAGGATCTTCTGAAAAATTTGGTCACCCTCTTTCAGGAAGAGGCCTCCTCCCTGGGAATCGCTCTTCAGGCAGAAATTCCAGCAGAGCTGCCTCTGATCACGATCGATCCTGAAACGTTGACACAGGCGTTTATCAATATTATGAAGAATGGAATGCAGGCCATGGGACAGGGAGGGACCCTTCGTATTGAAACCAAATCTCTGAAGGAGGGTGTGGAAGTCATGATCTCGGATTCGGGTTCTGGAATTCCGCCGGAACAGATGGAGAGGATTTTTAACTATTACTATACGACGAAAGAGAAAGGGGTGGGGCTGGGGCTTCCTATTGCCCACCGAATTATTGAAGCCCATGGCGGCCAATTGAAAATAGAAAGCCGCGCGGGGTCCGGAACGAAAGTGACGGTGACGCTGCCAATTTAAGTAAAGTAAAGATAGTAGGGAACGGTTTGAAACCGTTCCGTACAGGGGCTCAGAATGGATTTCTAAAAACATATGGAGAAAGCCAAGATACTCATTGCTGAGGACGAAAAAACCCAAAGGGACCTTTTAGAAGGGTTCCTAAAAAAGGAGGGATTCTCTGTCGAGGCCGTTGCCAATGGCAGGGAGGCTCTTCAAAAAATTGAAGGGAACTTTTTCGATGTGGCTTTGATCGACTATAAAATGCCCGAACTCGACGGCCTGCAAACACTCCGGGAGATCCGAAACCTCTATCCGGACCTCCCTGCAGTTATGATGACCGCCTACGGAACGGTCGAGACAGCCGTGGCCTCGATGAAGGAAGGAGCGCTCGACTATCTCACCAAACCCATCGATCTGGATGAACTCCTCCTCATGCTTCAAAAAGTGATCGAGAGGTCCAACCTCATCAAAGAGAATAAGGAACTGAAAATCCAGCTTCAGGAGCGCTATGCGTTTCCGCATATTGTCTACGGGAGTCCGAAGATGGAGGAGGTCATGGGACTGGTGGCCCGGGTGGCACCCAGCCAGACGACCATCCTCATCCGGGGGGAGAGTGGAACGGGAAAAGAACTGATCGCTAACGCCGTTCATTATGCAAGCCCTCGCTCCGGAAAGGCCTGGGTGAAGGTGAGTTGTGCGGCGATCCCCGAAACCCTGCTTGAAAGTGAACTCTTCGGTCATGAGAAAGGAGCGTTCACGGGGGCTACCCAGAAAAGGACAGGCCGATTCGAAGAGGCAGACGGGGGCTCGATCTTTCTCGATGAGATCGGAGATCTCTCACCAGGCACCCAAGTAAAACTTCTGAGAATCTTACAGGACAAGGAATTCCAGCGGCTGGGGTCAAATCTCAGCCTCAAGACCGATGTAAGGGTAATCACCGCCACCCACCGAAACCTTGAGGAGGCGATTAAGGCAGGACTTTTTAGAGAAGACCTCTATTACCGGCTCAATGTGATCTCGATCCTCCTTCCTCCCTTGAGAGAGAGGAGAGAGGACATTCCTCTTCTGATCGACCATTTTCTAAAAAAATATTCAAAAGAGAATCGAAAATCAATTTCCGATATCTCCAAAGAGGCAAGAACCCTGCTCCTTCGCTACCCTTATCACGGAAATGTCAGAGAATTGGAGAACCTCATCGAACGGGCAGTGGTCCTTTGCCGGGGAGAAATTATTACGACCCAGGACCTTCCTTTCCACCTCAAGGAGGAAAAACCTGAGAAGGTCTGGCAATCTTCTAATAAAATGAAGAGTCTCCCCGAATCTTTGGAGGAGATTGAACGGGACTCCATTCTCAAAGCCCTTCATCAACGTCAGGGTGTTCAGACCAAGGCCGCTGAGAGCCTTGGCATCAGTGAGAGGGTTCTCCGTTATAAAATGAAGAAATACGGCATCCGTCAATGACCCAATCTCAGTCCATCACGTGCAGGGGGGTGCAAACAAGGCTCTGTATTCTAGTTGCAGAATAAGCGCCAAGTCAGAAGCGCCCGCCCGACGCACAAGGCATTGCAGGCGGGGCTTCGCGCAGGGAAGCCAAATCACAAATAAATTTCCATTGACAAAACTTCAATCCACAAGCAAAATCATTTTATCAATTTGACCTTTGGGCTTTATAGGAATCATTAACGAGGGACTGAAATGACCTATTACCGCTATCGTTTTTCATTTGGATATGGTTTGACACCCATCATTAAGAATTTGATGATTATCATGGGGGCTGTCTTTCTCCTTCAAATGTTCGTCAGTGGGTGGATCGATCTCTACTTCGGCCTGGTTCCCATCTTGGTCTGGAAGAAATATTTTTTATGGCAACTCCTCACTTACATGTTTCTTCATGGGGGATTTTCTCATATCCTCTTCAACCTCCTGGCCCTCTGGATGTTCGGTGGAGAATTGGAAAACTACTGGGGATCCAAGAGATTCCTTTTTTATTTCCTCTTCTGCGGAATCGGAGCAGGAATTTGCACTGTTGTTTTTACTCCATATCAATTCATTCCCGTAATTGGTGCCTCCGGGGCCATCTATGGAATCCTTCTCGCCTTTGGTTGGCTTTTCCCAAACCGCCTCATCTATATCTACTTTCTCTTCCCCATCCCTGCTAAATACTTTGTGATCATTTTCGGCCTCATCGAACTCTTCGCCTCCATGGAGGGAACAAGGGGTGGCGTCGCACATCTCACCCATCTGGGCGGTCTTCTCTTCGGCCTTCTTTATATGCTCTACCCGATGATCCGGCAAAAACTTCGCCGTGATTATTATAAGAGGAAGTGGTCCCAGAGGGGGCCTGATGGCAAGGACTATTATCACTAAAGGGTCCCTTCAAATTTTAATGTGGTTCCCTTACGAGCAGGGCTCATTCCATTAAATCCCTAATTACAAATTCCAGATTTCGCATTCGGCATTCCACAATGGAGGATGGGGTTTTCATCGGAACAAGCGGCTATAACTATCCTCATTGGTGGAATGGGGCCTTCTATCCTTCCGACCTTCCCCAGAAAAAGTGGCTTGAATTCTACACCGATTACTTTGCCACGGTAGAGTTGAATGTATCCTTCTATCGCCTCCCCAAAAAGGAGGTATTTGAAGGCTGGTATAAGCGGACCCCGAAGCGGTTTCTCTTCGCCGTCAAGGGGAACCGGTTCATCACTCACATCAAGCGACTAAAGGATTGCAGGGAGCCCCTCTCTCTTCTTTTCGATCACGCGTCGCCATTAAAAGAAAAATTGGGGGTGGTGCTCTGGCAACTTCCCCCGCGATTCAAGTTTCAGAAGGAGAGATTGGAGGAATTCTCCGTTCTTCTCTCAACCCTCCCTCGTTCCAAACTTCATCGCCATGCCTTTGAGTTCAGGGATGAATCATGGTTCTGCACTGAAGCCTTTCGAATCTTGGAAGAATTTCGCTTTGCCTTTTGCATCGCCCACGGCTCAGGCCTTCCTTTTATAGAAAAAATAACCTCCGACTTTATCTATCTTCGCCTTCACGGTGGTGAATTGCTGTATGGCTCTAACTATTCGGATAAGGAATTAAAGCAGTGGGCGGGAAAAATCCAAGGTTGGAGAAAGAAGGGCAGGACCGTATTCGTCTATTTCAACAACGATGCTTACGGCTTCGCTGTCAAAAACGCCTTGACCCTGAAAAAATTCGTATCCCAAGACCGGGCCACCCCCTAAAATTTTCTGCTTGCAAATAGCTAAAATTTATTATAAATTATCAACACTAAAACAAATAACTTCTTTCAAAAACATGCTAACGCTCCCCCCCCGCCTCATTTCTAATATCTCGAAGGGTCCGTCCAGGCCCTCGAGGGGAAATCAGCACCTGATGCTGGCCGGTATCCACCAAACCATTTTTCTCAATCAGTGGGGTGAGCCCGAGACCCAGATAGGCCTTAAGAGGCTTGGAAGTTTCAACAAACTGGGCTCCTTTTTCTTGACCGAGGATTCCGCCGGGGAGGTCCATCATTCTGTCTGGATTTACAAGAAGAGGGACAGAATCCTGTTCTTCACAAAGAAAAAACTCATCTCTCATTCCAGGTGGAGTGAATTCAGAGAGAGGGGGAGGGAACCGAAAGAGGAGCCCGGCGGCCGATCTCCCACAAAATCTTCTCCCTTCCTGACCACGACCCTTTCCCTTGTGGCTTAGGCCAGGTAAAGTTTCTCTGCCAATCGTTTTCCGGTGGCGGTCCTAAAGACCTTTCCGATCAACTCCTCGACTTTTTTCCGGTCTTTTGAGATTCCTTTTTCTTCGGTATTAACCAGCCCATCTGCCTCATAGAGGATCTGAAAATTAAGTGTCTCTTCTTCTCTCGGGCTATGGTGATGATCGATGATGTCACAGATCTCGTCAATCATTTGTTTCGGCACATTCAATCTTTCCAGAATCTCCCTGGCAATAGCGGGCCCCTCCATCTCCTGATAATGGCCGGAGTGGCTTCCATGTTTCCTGTCGGCTTCGCGGACCCCGATATCATGAAGATAGGCGGCCCCCATCACAACCAGAGGATTTCCACCCTCCATCTTCAAGATCTGCTCGGCAAACCTGGCTACCTTGATGGCATGATGGACCCGCTTAAAATCGGTCCCGAAGTATTTCTTCATTTCCAGGGCGATTCTCTCCCTGAGTAGGCCCTTCTCTTCTGCCTTTTGTCTTTCCTTTACCTCTTCGGGCACTGCGCCGACACACTGCTCGGCGTAGGGACACCACTGGGCGCAGCCAAAATCCAATTTGGGGTTGACGATTTCATGCCCACAGCGGCACTTGCGCCTGACCTCATCCTTGAAGAACTCAACCCTCCTCCCGCATTTTGGACATGGGGCGTCAAAAATATCTCCCGGCCTCCAAAATCTCATATCCTGCCCTGGACACTTCATATCTATTCTCCTTCTGTATTCTATTATGTCAACATATAGGAGAAATTTCATTGACTTATGTCAAAATGGATTTGATTTTCCTCTCTTGAGAGCTCTAAGGTCGACCGTGGGGTTCCGAGATTACACCCGATTAGAAAAATCATTCTGAAATGAGGCGAAGGTGTCTTAAGTGCCGGATATCGCCTATAAAATAACAAGAATGGAGCCTGGTTCTCCACACGCCAGGCCTCATCGGTCATCCATTGCGATTCTCTGAGTTTTTTCTCTTGCAAAATGCCGAATCATATGTTAACTGAATTTAATTCAGCTATTTATCTTCAAAGGAGGAGAAATGGAAACGATAGGGAGGGCCCGATGTCCGCGGTAACGATGAAGGAGCTTCTGGAGGCTGGGGTTCATTTTGGCCACGAGACGAAACGTTGGGACCCCAAGATGAAACCGTATATCTTCGGGGCAAGGAATGGAATTTATATCATCGATCTCCAGAAGACCGTCCAGCTTTTCAAGGAAGCTTATCAATTCGTCCGGGATGTCGTGGCTAAAGGAGAATATATCCTCTTTGTCGGGACAAAGAAACAGGCCCAGGAAACGATTTCCGAGCAGTCCACACGCTGTGGAATGTTCTACGTAAATCATCGCTGGCTCGGAGGAATGTTGACCAACTTCCAGACGATTAAGCGGTCCATTGATCGATTGAATAAACTTGAAGCCATGAAGAATGAAGAGATCTACAATCTCCTTCCGAAAAAAGAGGTGCTGGAATTAGAGAAAGAAAGGACTCGGCTGGAGAGGTCCCTCGGGGGTATCAAGAATATGGATCGACTTCCCGGGGCCGTCTTCGTCGTCGACCCTAAGAAGGAACGGATTGCCGTGAGGGAGGCTCGAAAAATTGGCATCCCCTCCGTCGGCATTGTCGATACCAATTGCAATCCCGAGGAATTGGATTACATTATTCCGGGAAATGACGATGCCATCCGTGCGATTCAGCTCTTTACCTCTAAGATGGCGGATGCGGTCATTGAGGGAAAACAGATTTACGAAAAACAGCTCCAGATAGAGGGAGCCAAAGAAGATAAAGAGGGGGCGCAAAAAGCGGAGCCCCCCCAGGCAATACAGGTAGAAGGAGTGGCCATGGGAGTGGAGGAGGAATAGGAACGAATGGAAATTTCTGTTGAATTGTTAAAGGACTTAAGACAGAGGACAGGGGCGGGGGTGATTGACTGCAAGACAGCCCTTCAAGAGGCCAAAGGAAACATGGAAGGAGCGATCGATTACCTCCGGCGAAAAGGACTGGCCACCGCCGCCAAGAAGGCAGGTCGGATCGCGACCGATGGCCTGGTCTCCTCCTATATCCACGCCGGGGGGAAGATGGGAGTCCTGGTCGAGATCAACTGTGAAACCGATTTTGTCGCGAAGACCGAAGATTTTCAAATCTTCGTAAAAAATATCGCCATGCATATCGCCGCTGCGAATCCCCAATACATCCGGAGGGAGGAGATTCCGGAAGAGGTGTTGGAAAGGGAGCGGGCAATCTACCGGACCCAAGCCCAGGAGGCAGGTAAGCCTCAAAAGGTGATCGATAAAATCGTCGAAGGGAAAATGGAGAGGTTTTATTCCGAGGTCTGCCTCTTGGAACAGACCTATGTCAGAGACTCTGACCTCACGATCAAGGAATTGCTGGACGCCATGATTGCCAAGGTCGGGGAGAACATAGCGATCCGTCGGTTTGCAAGATTTCAACTGGGTGAAGGCCTATCTTCTCAGCCATCACCACCCTGCTCTTCCTCGGTGAAGTAGACCCCGTCAGAAATTCCAGCGGGGCATGATTTCTAACGGGGGTGAGGGAGTTCCTTTCCCCGAATGCCAGGACTGGGCAGGGAAGAACCCATTGACTCGTTCGGCGGCGCCAAGACTTCGCCGAACTCCGTTGAGCCGGGGAGCCGAAGGGTTGACTGAAACGCTCGTTCCTCCATGCAAAGACCCCAATATAAAAGGATCCTCTTGAAACTGAGTGGTGAGGTGTTAACGGGCCAGGGAGGTTTCGGAATCGATCCCGCCGTAATCCAGAAGATTGCTCAGGAAATCAAGGAGGTCAAGAATCTGAAGGTGGAGGTGGCGATCGTCATTGGCGGGGGCAATATCTTTCGGGGGATGGCCGCCAGTGCCAAAGGAATGGACCGGGCCTCCGCAGACTATATGGGGATGCTGGCCACCGTGATGAACGGCATTGCTCTTCAGGAGGCTCTCGAAAAGATCCATGTTCAAACGCGAGTCCAGACAGCCATTGAAATGCGGGAGGTCGCTGAACCCTACATAAGGAGAAGGGCCATTCGCCATCTGGAAAAAGGCCGGGTGGTGATCTTCGCAGGGGGGACAGGAAACCCTTATTTCACCACAGATACCACCGCTTCCCTTCGAGCCATGGAAATCGGGGCGGATGTCATTCTCAAAGCCACGAAGGTCGACGGCGTCTATGATGCCGATCCACTGGTTCATAAAGGTGCCCGCAAATATGATGAGCTCACCTATCTCGACGTCCTCAAGAAACAATTAAAAGTCATGGATGCAACGGCCATCTCTCTCTGCATGGACAACCAGATTCCTATCATCGTCTTCAACCTGAAGCGCAGGGGAAATGTCAAACGGGTCGTTTTAGGAGAAAAAGTTGGAACAAGAGTGAGAGGATGAATCATGGATGAGAAAACGTATACGGAAACCGTCGCCAAGATGGAAAAAACGCTCTCTTCCCTCAAGACGGATTTGAATAAAATCAGGACGGGCAGAGCCTCCCTGGCCCTCTTCGATGATATCCGGGTGGATTACTACGGGACACCAACCCCTCTTAACCAGATGGCCACCCTGTCCGTCCCCGAGCCCAGACTGATCACCATTCAGCCGTGGGATACCTCCGTCATCGGTGAGATTGAAAAGGCCATCCTTAAATCAGAGCTCGGGGTGACCCCGGTCAGTGACGGGAAGATGATTCGCATCAACATCCCGCGACTGACGGAAGAACGGCGTAAGGAACTGGTCAAGGTGGTGAGAAAGATGGCGGAAGGGGCGAAAGTGGCGATCCGAAACATCCGAAGAGAGGGAAATGATCAGTTGAAGGCGTTGGAGAAAAATAAAAAAATTTCTCAGGACGAACTTCACCAGTCCATGGATAAGGTGCAAAAATCGACGGATCAATTTATCGAGAAAGTGGATGCCGTCCTGACCGCCAAGGAAAAAGAAATCTTAGAAATCTCTTGAGATGAAAGGGGGTGATGCCGGTGGCTTATGTCATTACGGAAGAATGTGTGGCCTGCGGGACCTGTGCGGAAGAATGCCCTACCGAAGCCATTGAGGAAGGGGAGCCCTATGTCATCAACGAAGAGAAATGTACGGAATGTGGGAGCTGTTTTGAGGCATGTCCTGTTGAAGCGATTGTCGAAAAATGAGACCGAAGGGGGAGAGGAATCCTTCTGAACATCTTCCCCTTCCTCCCTCCAAAGATCTTTCCTTATCACCGCATCCTTCACTCCGTGAATCTTGGATTGAAAAACAGTATCTGATATGCTAATTTTAAAAAATAATTGACCCGAGGACTCTTGCACCAAGAATGCTCTCGTCTTGGTCTCAGGGACGACCCGTCCATCATGGAAGAAATCGATAAAGAAAACCTTCCCCGCCATATCGCCATCATTATGGATGGAAATGGTCGCTGGGCCAAAAAGAAGCTCCGGAACCGAATCAGCGGCCACATCAAAGGAGTCAATGCCGTCAGAGAGGTCGTCACCGCTTGCCGGGAATTGGGGATCAAGGTGTTGACGCTCTATGCCTTCTCCATCGAGAACTGGAAGAGGCCGGCGGAGGAGGTGAAGGCCCTGATGGGACTGCTGAAAGAATACCTTCAAAAAGAGTGTGAGGAGATGGTCCAGAATAATATCCGGCTCAACGCCATCGGCCGCGTCGAAGATCTACCCCTCGACGTTCAGACGACATTGCAGGAGACGAAAAAAAGGACCGAACGCTGCGATGGGATGCTTCTCAATTTAGCGTTGAGTTATGGCGGCCGTTCAGAGATCCTTCACGCGGTCCAGGGAATCATCTCCGATCTCCAAAAGGGAAGGATCAGACCGGAGGAGATTACGATTCAGCGTTTTTCTCAGTACCTCTGGACCCGTGGGATATCCGACCCGGACCTTCTTATCCGGACGAGTGGTGAATTCCGCATTTCCAATTTCCTTCTTTGGCAGATCGCCTACACGGAGTTATACGTCACCGACACCCTGTGGCCGGATTTCGATCGGAAAGAACTTGTGAAGGCCATCTCCGATTATCAATCGAGAGAGAGAAGATTCGGGTTGACCAGCGAACAGTTGAATGGGAGAGAAGAGTAGTCAATGGCGGATTGCCGAATGCGGAATGCAGAACTTCTAATTTTAGATTGCAGATTCCGAATTTCTGATTTGAAATCCGAAATCTACAATCCAAAATCCGAAATGGAATAAGTCCGCAATCCGAAATCCGAATTTGAAGAGGCGGTATGGGGAAAATAGAAAAGAGGAAGGTATGGATGGCATTAATCATGGTCCCCCCTGTCATCCTTCTGATCCTCCTATTTCCTCCCTTTGTGCTCCACCTCATGGTGTTTCTGGCCACTTTTTTCGGACTCCGAGAGTACACCCATCTTGTCCTTCCAAATTCGAAATGGATGGAACGCGCCGTGGGAATAGGACTGGCGTTGATCCTCTCGGTCATCGTCTCATTCGGAGAGATAAAACAGATCCCTTCCTTCCTGGTCATCGTCCTTCTTATTCTTTCCGTCCTCTTCATGGGCACCTCCAAGGACCTTTCTTCCACCATCTCGAAGATCGGGGTGGTCCTCTTTGGAATTCTCTTCATCGGATTTCTTCTTGCCTATATCTCGCTCATTCGAAACATGACCCATGGAAGGCTGTGGGTGCTGTTTCTTACGACGACGGTCTGGGCCGGGGACATCTGTGCCTTGCTGAGCGGCGCCTTCTTCGGAAAACATAAACTCTACCCCAAGATTAGTCCCAAAAAAACTTTTGAAGGATTAGGAGGAGCGATCCTCGGCTCGATCATCGTGGCCCTCGCCTTTGTCCTGCTATTCATCCCCCATATTAAGGCGGGAACCTGCATCCTTCTGGCCGCCGGCATAGGATTTTTTGGCCAATTGGGAGATTTTACGGAGTCGATGCTGAAGCGAAGTGCTCAGGTAAAGGATTCAGGGAATCTTATCCCGGGCCACGGGGGCATGCTGGATCGATTAGACAGCTTCCTCTTTTCCGCCCCTTTTCTTTACTACTACCTCCTCTGTCTCTTAAAGGAGACCCCATGAAGCGTCTTTCCATCCTGGGTTCAACAGGCTCGATCGGGGTGAACACCCTCCATATCGTCAGTCAATTTCCGGAACGATTTGAGGTGGTCAGCCTTTCCGCCGGCCTGAATACGCAGCTTCTCAAACGCCAAATCCTCCAGTTTCGGCCGAAGATCGTCTCCGTTCTCAATAAAGAATTATCGGAGGCCCTCCAAAAAGAGCTTCCGAATGTACCCGTCGAAATCGTTCACGGAGTAGAGGGGCTTATTCAGGTCGCCACCCACCCGGAGGTCGATCAGGTCGTCTCCGCCATCGTGGGTGCAGTCGGCCTCATCCCTACCCTTTCCGCGATCAAGACCGGAAAACCGATTGCTCTGGCCAACAAAGAATCTCTGGTCATGGCAGGAAAGATTATGATGGAAGAGGCGAAGAAGAATCATGTCCAGATCCTACCCGTGGACAGTGAACACAGCGCCATCTTCCAGGCGTTGCTCGGCCACCAAAAGGAGGACGTCTATCGCCTTATCCTCACGGCATCGGGAGGGCCCTTCCGGAACTCTCCCCTTATCAGGCTTCATGAGGTCACCGTAAGAGAAGCCCTGAACCACCCTCGCTGGGCGATGGGAAAAAAGATCACCATCGATTCTGCCTCCCTGATGAACAAAGGATTGGAGGTCATAGAGGCCCACTGGCTTTTTGATATCCCCGTTGAAAAGATCGTTGTCCTCATCCATCCGCAGAGCGTCGTTCATTCGATGGTTGAATATGTCGATGGCTCCATTGTGGCCCAGATGGGAATACCGGACATGAAGATCCCTATCTCCTATGCCCTTTCCTTTCCTGATCGACTCAATCTAAACTTGCCTCCCCTCGACCTTTCACGAGGCGAAGCCCTCACTTTTTCGCCCCCCGATTTGCAAAGGTTTCCTTGTCTCCGATTAGCCTACCAATCCATCGAGATCGGAGAGACCATGCCCGCCGTCCTCAATGCGGCCAATGAAGTGGCGGTGAGTGCATTTTTAGAAGGATCTCTTAAATTTACAGAGATCCCTCTCCTTCTCCAGGGGGTGATGGGGGAGCACGAGGTGAAACCTGTTCATACGATAGAAGATATCCTGAAAGCCGATCATTGGGCCAGAGAAAGGGCCAAAGCCCTTTTAGAAGGGAGAAAAGCGTGCTGACCACTATCCTCGCAACAGCCGTCGTCTTAGGGATTCTTGTCTTCGTCCATGAGTTGGGCCATTTTATCTTAGCCAAGAAACTAGGCGTAGGTATCCTCAAGTTCTCCCTGGGTTTCGGCCCCAAGCTGATCGGAAAGAAGATTGGAGAGACGGAGTACCAGATTGCTGTCTTTCCTTTGGGGGGGTTTGTAAAACCCCTTGGAGAGGACCCTCATGAGGAAATTAACGAAGAAGACCGTCATCGCTCTCTTTGGGCACAGCCGATCTGGAAACGTGCCCTGATCATCAGCGCAGGTCCTTTCTTTAATTTCTTTCTCGCAGCGGTTCTCTTCTCCAGCGTCAATCTCATCGCCGGCATCCCTTCTCTACCCGTGATCCCTCCGATCGTGGAGGAAGTCAGCCCTGACTACCCGGCTGAGCAGGCAGGTCTAAAAAAGGGGGATCTCATTCTTTCGATCGATGGGAAAGATATTTCAAGTTGGGAAGAATTACAATACGCCGTAACGAATAGCCAGGGAAAGGTACTGTCTCTGAAGGTGAAACGTGACGGTGAAATCCTCGCGATCGGAGTAACGCCAAAACCATTCACTGAAAAAAACCTCTTTGGGGAACAAACCCGTACCTTCAAAATAGGCGTGATCCATACTCCTGTCAATGTCGTTCACCAGAGGGTGGGTCCCTTTGTAGCCGTCGGAAGTGGGTTTGTTCAAACCTGGCAGGTGGTTGAATTGACTGTCATAGGGATTGTAAAACTCATCCAGAGAGTCATTCCAGCCAAGGAAATCGGCAGCCCCATCATGATCGCTAAGATGGCGGGTGAACAAGCCAGACGGGGACTGCTGAGTTTGGCTATCTTCACGGCCATCATCAGCATCAACCTCGGAGTGATCAACCTCTTTCCTATTCCCATCCTCGACGGAGGCCATCTCCTTTTTCTAGGATTAGAGGCGGTCCTGCGAGGGCCGATCAGTCTCCGGAAGATGGAAATCGCCCAACAGATCGGCCTAGTCTTTATTATCCTCCTGATGCTCTTTGCCATCCGTAATGATCTGATCCGATATTTCTTCCCCGGAGGGTTTAAATTCTGAAAGGCATGTCTGCCAGACGGGAGGGAGGAGGTGATGGGAAACAAATGAAGGTCCTCGGCATGGATACCTCCACATCGTGTGGAAGCGTGGGCTTGATCGAAGATGAAGAAGTCATCTCCGAATATCTCCTCAATATCCCGGTGACCCATTCTGAAAGACTCCTTGGGGCAATCGAATTTGTCCTGAGAGAAGCCCGCTGTCCTATTGAACAGGTAGAGGGTTGGGTCATTGCCCTCGGCCCGGGCTCTTTTACGGGATTGAGAATTGGAGTGAGCACTGTGAAAGGCCTGGCCTTTGCCACCGGAAAACCCGTGGCAGGAATCTCCATCCTTGATGTACTCGCTTCTCAGATCGCGCCCACCTCGCACCTCATCTGCCCCATCCTCGACGCCAGGAAGAAGGAAGTCTATACCGCTTTTTATCGCTACGGGAAAGGCGACTCCCTTTTGCGGCAATCGGATTATCAGGCGATTCGACCTGAAGATCTTGTCAGAAAGATCAAGGAGCAGACCATCTTCCTCGGTGATGGAGTAAAAACCTATGGGGACTATCTCCTGAAGTGCCTCCCTTCCTCCGCCATCTTCCCCCCCGCCCCCTTCCATGTTTCTCATGGCTCAATGGTGGCAAAATTGGGGATTGAGCTTCTTAGAAAAGGTGAATATTTGAACCTTTCGGCTTTTTCCCCCGTTTATGTCCGGCCTTCAGAAGCTGAAATGAGATGGCAAGAAACACATTCTGATTGACCCTTTGGCAAGGAAATTGCTGCAACAAATTGGGTTGAGCCCAATATCTAACTTTCAACTCAACCCTGAGCGGTTCGTGCAGGGAGGGAAGACAAGCCTCGTCTCTTGCCGGGGGAACTGAAGCGGAGCCGAGGGGGCCGAGGGGTTGACAAACAGGCTGGATTATATTAGCCTTTTTTGTTAAACTGACTTGTAAGACAATGCTTTTTTATATCGGGGGCTGTGATGACGAACAAAGAGGATATATTGATTGAAAGGCTGATGGGAGAAAATGAAGAATTTTCAAAAGTAAAACAAGCGCATACGCAGCTCGCAAAGCAATTGGAAGAGCTGGAAAAAAAGCCCTTTCTCACTCCCCAGGATGAGGTGGAGATAAAAATCATTAAGAAGAAAAAACTGGCGCTTAAAGACCAGATGGAAAAAATACTGGTGCAATATCGATAACTGAGAATCAATGTCAAAGTTCAAAATCCAAATGTCAAATCAATCTCAAATGTCAAAATATCAAAGAGTTGCTTATATTTTTTTGTTTGTCGTTTAATCATTTGGATTTCCTTTGAACTTTGGGCTTTGACATTTGTTATTGTAATTCATCATGAAAAAGACCGGTTCTCAAATCATCGTTGAATCTTTGAAGAAGGAAGGGGTCGAAACAATTTTCAATTACCCCGGTGGGGCCGTCCTTCCTCTTTTCGATGAACTTCAAGGTGCTCCATTCCAGCAAGTCTTGGTCCGGCACGAACAAGCAGCGGTCCATGCAGCGGATGGATATGCCCGGGCCACGGGAAAGGTGGGAGTCGTCATCGTCACCTCCGGGCCGGGGGCAACCAATACGGTGACCGGGATTGCTACAGCCTTTATGGACTCTGTCCCGGTTGTGATCATGACCGGCCAGGTCCCTACTCTTCTCATCGGAAACGACGCCTTTCAGGAAGCGGACATTATCGGCATCACCAGACCATGTACCAAGCACAACTACCTTGTAAAGGATATTAAAGACTTAGCTCAAACCATAAAGGAAGCTTTTTATGTGGCCCGAAGCGGAAGGCCCGGCCCGGTTTTGATTGATCTTCCCAAAGACACCCTGGTCAACTCTGCCGAATTCAAATATCCTGAAAAAGTCTTTATCCGTGGTTACCAGCCGACCTATGAAGGACATCTCGGTCAGATCCAAAGGGCTGCCAAACTCGTGTTGAAGTCTAAGAAGCCTGTACTCTATGTCGGAGGCGGCATCATCTCTTCAAACGCCTCAAAGGAGCTTACCCTTCTTGCCGAAAAGTTAGGGATCCCCGTCACCATGACCTTGATGGGATTGGGCAGCATCCCGGGGAATCATCCTCTCTCTCTGGGCATGCTGGGAATGCATGGAACCTATTGGGCCAATATGGCGGTCATGGAGTCTGACCTCCTCATCGCCATCGGATCTCGTTTCGATGACCGGGTCACCGGAAAGATCGAGGCATTTGCCCCCCAGGCCAAAATCATCCACATCGATATCGATCCCACTTCCATCAGCAAGAATGTGAGGGTGGATCTACCCATTGTGGGCGACTGCAAACGTGTCCTCTCCAAAATTCTCTCCCTCCTCGAAGACGAAGAGGTCCGCACCTTCAAAGCAGGGATGGACAAATGGCACCATCAAATCGAAAAATTTAGGGCGATCCATAGCATGAATTACGAACAGAGGGACATCATCAAGCCTCAATACGTCATCGAAAAGATTTTTGAACTCACCAAGGGCGATGCCATCATCTCTACGGAAGTGGGTCAAAACCAGATGTGGACGGCCCAGTATTTCCCGTTTCTCAGACCCAGGACATTGCTCACTTCGGGAGGGCTGGGAACAATGGGTTATGGATTTCCGGCTGCCATGGGTGCGCAGGTGGCTTTTCCGAATAAGCTGGTTATTGATATTTCAGGCGATGGGAGTTTCCAGATGAACTCCCAGGAACTGGCGACGGTCGTCCAGTATCGACTGCCGGTGAAAGTCGTCATCCTGAATAACGGTTACCTCGGGATGGTAAGACAGTGGCAGGAGTTCTTCTACGGGAAACGATATGCCTCCGTTTCCCTGGAGGGGGTTTCTCCAAACTTCGTCAAACTGGCAGAGGCTTACGGAGCCGTGGGTCTGAGAGCGACCAAACCCGAGGAAGTGGTCCCCGCATTAAAGAAGGCGTTCTCAACTCCCGAGCCTGTTATCATCGATTTTGAGATTGATCCCGAAGAAAATGTCTATCCCATGGTCCCGGCGGGAGAACCGCTTAACCAGATGAGGTTGATATAACCTCCCTTTCCCATCTCCCCTTGCGGGAGACGGTTGGGGTGAGGGGTAGGTCGTTCGAGGTTTCTATGCGTCACGTCATTACCCTCTTAGTCGAAAATGAATTTGGTGTCCTGACCCGCGTGGCAGGGCTCTTCAGCGGCAGGGGGTTTAACATCGAAAGCCTGTGTGTCGCCGAAACCCTTGATCCCACTGTCTCGACCATGACCATCGTCACCCGCGGGGATGATCAGATCCTCGAACAGGTTCTCAAACAACTGAATAAATTGATCTCGGTGATCAAGGTCGTGGACCTGATTGAAAAGGACTTTGTCGAACGGGAGATGGTATTGGTGAAAGTCTCGGCCACTCCGGAGACGCGAGAGGAAATTCTCAGAGTGGTTGATATCTTCAGAGGGAAGGTAGTCGACGTCGGGGCTAAGACCTACACCATCGAGGTGACGGGGGACGAAAAAAAGATCAATGCCCTCCTCGCCCTCCTTAAGCCCCTCGGCATTAAAGAACTGGTCAGGACAGGCCGTGTGGCCATGATCAGAGGGAGTAAGATTACAACAGAACCAGGTGGCTAACCATGGTCACGGACCACGAGCCACGTTTTTTCATAATCACGGGAAAGGAGTCAAGGGATGAAAATCTATTATGACAAGGATGCAAATCTCAGCACCCTGAAGGGAAAAAAGATTGCTATCATCGGCTACGGGAGCCAGGGACATGCCCAGGCTCAAAATTTGCGCGACAGCGGTCTCAACGTGATCGTCGCCGAAATGAAGGGAACTGAAAATTATCAGTTCGCCCTTCGAGACGGCTTCAAGCCGATCAGCGCTTCGGAGGCATCTAAACAGGCCGACCTCATTCAAATCCTCACCCAGGATGACGTTCAGTCCAAACTCTATCAAATGGACGTCAAACCTCATCTTCAAAAAGGAAAAACCCTCTTGTTCTCTCATGGGTTCAATATCCATTTTGGCCAGATCGTCCCTTCCAAAGAGATCGATGTGGTGATGATCGCCCCGAAAGGCCCTGGCCATCTGGTGCGAAGAGAATTTCAAAAGGGAGCGGGCGTCCCATCATTGGTGGCTATTTATCAGGATTTCTCAAGGAAGGCCAAACAGACAGCCCTGGCCTATGCGAAAGGCATCGGCGCCACTCGAGCCGGTGTGATTGAAACCACCTTTAAAGAGGAGACGGAAACAGACCTCTTCGGAGAGCAGGCGGTCCTCTGTGGAGGGGTAACGGAACTCGTCAAGGCAGGCTTCGATACATTGGTGGAGGCCGGATATCAGCCGGAGATCGCCTATTTTGAATGCCTCCACGAATTAAAACTGATCGTGGACTTGATGTATGAAGGAGGAATGTCTTTCATGCGTTACTCCGTCAGCGATACGGCCGAATACGGCGACCTGACACGGGGCAAGCGGATCATCACCCCGGAAACCCGTGAGGAAATGAAGCGGATGCTCAAGGAGGTGCAGACAGGAAGTTTCGCAAAGGAATGGATTTTAGAAAATCAAGTGGGGCGACCCGTGTTCAACGCCTTGAGGAAGAAGGAGGCTGAGCATCCCATCGAAGAGGTTGGAAAAAGACTCCGTTCCATGATGGGTTGGCTCCAAGAGAAGAAAAAGTGACGAAACAGAATCGTTGGCCCGTAGCTAAAGAAGGGTTTCCGTTCTTCATCCCAATGGTTCTCATAACGGTTATTCTTGGGATCGTGGGGTGGAAGGTCTGGATGTCTCTGGGAATACTTCTCTCTCTGTTCATCGCCTATTTCTTTAGGAATCCGAGGAGAGAAATCCCCGACCTTCAGAACATCATCCTCTCCCCGGCCGACGGCAGGGTCATTCATGTCGGGGAATGTGAGGAAGACCGTTTCTTAAAAGAGAAAGCTTTAAAGGTAAGCATTTTTATGTCCCTGTTCGATGTGCACCTTAATCGAGCGCCTGTTTCCGGAAAGGTTCTCGAGAGGAATTATCTCCCGGGCCGATTTCTGGTGGCTAATGTGGAGAAGTCATCCCTTCTCAATGAGCAAAATGCTGTGCTCCTGGAAACCGAGGATCGGTCTAAGATTCTCCTGGTCCAGATTGCGGGCTTCGTGGCGAGAAGGATTGTCTGCTATGCCAAGGCAGGCGATACCCTGGGGAAGGGAGAAATCTTTGGCTTGATCCGGTTTGGGTCGAGGGTCGATCTCTACCTCCCCCCTGAAGTGAAGCCTCTTGTCAGGGTGGGACAGCATGTCAAGGGAGGGGAATCGATCATTGGGTATCGAGCATGAAAAAGAGAAGAACACCCACAAGAATGAGAAGGGGGATTTACATCCTTCCCAATCTTCTCACTACCGGGAATCTCCTGTGCGGGTTCTGGGCGATTATCTCTGTGTTTCAGGAACGATTTTACTTTGCCGCCGTGGCCATCCTCCTGGCAGCCGTTTTCGATGTCTTCGACGGAAAGGTAGCTAAGCTCTCAGGAGCCACTTCCAAATTCGGAATGCAGTATGATTCACTGGCCGACCTTGTCTCCTTCGGAATGGCTCCGGCTCTTCTCGCATTCAGCTGGGCGCTCAGGCCTTATGGAAAATTTGGCTGGCTGGCTGCATTCCTTTTCGTAGCCTGCGGGGCTATCAGGCTTGCCAGGTTCAATGTGCTGGCCTCCTCCGGAGAGACGAAGTATTTTAAAGGACTTCCCATCCCCGTCGCGGCGGCGATGATCGCCTTCACCATTCTTCTCTACTTCCAATTGATTGAGACGGGCTGGGTCAAAGATATAGTCATCCTGGTAATGATATACATCCTGGCCTTTTTGATGGTATCGAACATCCGGTACTTCAGTTTTAAAGAACTTGATTTGGCGAAACGAAAACCTTTCAGCATCTTTATCTTCGTCGTCCTTTCGTTGATCGTGATCGTCATGGAACCTGTCGTGGTCCTCTTTGCTTTCGTACTCTTCTACGTCTTCTCCGGTCCGGTCAATATGGTCT
>JBAVGF010000305.1:0-3529 GCA_049684675.1 Thermodesulfobacteriota bacterium
GGGCTGTTCTATTTGAAAAGCATATCAGGAGATCAGAGAATCAGTGGGAAGTGAATCAGCATCTCAGAGAATCAGCGAAAAAACTATTTTTTCATCTTCTTTCCTGATACACTGGTACTCCCATATTCTGCCAACGGGTGCGCTGATGTTCTGGTATGCCCCTTTTGTAATTGGTCTGTTTGGCTTGTTGGTTTGATTGGGTTGAAAAACGTGCAAAGTGATGGTATGATTTTGTCATACAGGTCAGGAGGTGAAGCTATGAATAGAACAAGACGCGTTGCCGTAACGATTTCTCTTCCGCCTGAGATGGCCAAAGATTATGAGAAAATTGCCAAACAAGAGGCGAAGAATAAGAGTCAGCTCTTTCGCGATATGTTTTTGCTCTATCGGGAGAAAACCCTGGAACGGGAATTCTTTGATCTTCAGCGGTATGGGGCCAAGATGGCAAGGCAAAAAGGCATCCTGACCGAAAAAGACGTCGAAAGGATCGTTTTCGAGGGCCGCTGAGATTGAAGGTTGTCTTCGACACCAATATCTTCATATCTGCTTTCGTCATTCCGGGAGGTAAAGCCGAAACAGCTTATTCCCATGCCCTGAGAAGAGATTTCACCCTTTATTCATCGGTGGCCATTCTTACAGAGACCGCGCAAAAGCTGGGGGAGAAATTTGGCTGGCAGCAGGATAAGATTACCTCTCTCCTTAAGGCGATTGCCAAAGTCGCAACGGTCATAAAAACCGAGCCTCATCTTCATCACCTGGCGGACGAACCCGACAATCGCGTGCTCGAATGTGCTGAAGCGGTTGGCGCTGACTTCATCGTCACAGGTGACAAACACCTTCTATTCTTAAAACATTTCCAAAATAGCAACGTTGTTAGACTTTCAGATTTTCTCAAGAAGTTCTGATCGTTGTTGGGAACACCCCAAGAAGCCTTCTAACACTCTGCCTCAAAAACGCCCCATACGAACCGGAGGGGCATTGGAAGTGCCGCTTTCGCTAAGAAGCTTCGGCAGGCCAAGGAGCCGCGCCCGGAATTTCGTTTCTCTCGTCTATCTGGTTATAAAGTGAAAGGGGCAATGCAAGAAAAGTGCTGAAATGATTGAGTCCTAGAGATAGTCTTTGTTCTCCAGGTAGTGGGTTATTTTTTGAATCACTCCCTCTGCTTCGCTTTTGAACTCGGTGAAATCCTCCGGAGCAAAGGGATAGGATGGATTATAGTCAGCTTCTTCCCTAAATTTCATAAGCTTTGAGAATATATGAGAATCTTTTGGCTCAAAGGCCCCAGGCTTAACAAAATGGAGGCCGAAAAGTCGAAGGGCACCTTCATGGCTCTTAGGCTCAAGTCCCTCCGTCAGGAGCACGGCTCTGATGCTGTAAAGGAGGGAATAGTAGATTTTCGAAACGGCATCCCTTACAAATCCATTCTCGAAGAGAAGATGGGCGGCTCTCATTGCTTCACTCGCTCTTTCGATCTCTTCCCGGATGTTAGCCTTTTTATTTTCCTCATTCACAAGGAAATCCCTTCCCTCTCGATATCCAGAGCAATCCTTCGTTCTCTTTTTTTCAGGTGATTAAATTCTTCTTCTGACAACACAAGGACAGACAGCGGCATGTGATGCTCGAGTTCAAGCTCCGCTACTTCATCAAGGATCTGGCTTTTCAACCTCCGGGTCAATCCGTGGACGATGACCGCCACATCCATATCTGACTGATCATGATAGTCCCCTCTTGCCATCGAACCGAAGAGAACCATGCTGACCAGCTGATCACCCAAGAAGCTTTCCAAGGATCTCTTTAATTCTCGCAATATCGTAGGTCTAGAATCCATTGGTCTCAGCCCCTGTGCCATTATAAACGATCAAGAAAGGCGAGACAAGCTGATCGTTATGATCGTTAGGACGTGAGAATCTTGGCGCAAGCTCAAATCTCAAAGCAGCGCAGGCTTCCGCCGTCCCGAATCTTGACCGATTCGGCAAATGCTTTTCTGATTGGGTTGTGCCAGGTGGATGGGCAAAGGGTTTATGCGTTTATCGAGTTTATTGTGTTTATTGTGTTTTCAGTGGTTATTAATTTGGCATTAATTTAACCCGATTAACTTAAGTAACTCAAAAAACCCAAAAAACGCGATCAGGCGACTTTTTTGATCTGGTGTCTTGAAACCTGAACCGGAACATCGACACCGATCAGGCTCAAAAGCACCCTGACCCGTTTCCCGTCCGACATTCTCCTGTCAAAAACTCCCATCAGGTCTTTAAAAGGACCTGATGTGAACTGAACGATGGTCCCCTCCTCCAACCCTTCGTCCAACTTTACGAGGTTATTCTCTCCCATCCGATCTTTGATGGTCTGGATTACTTTTTCAGAGATCGGGAGAGGCTCAACTCCGCTTCCCAGGATTTTATTCACCCCTCTTGTCCATTTCACCTTATAGTAGTGAGCATCGATGTCAAGCTTCGCAAAAAGATAATTGGCAAAAAGAGGCTTAATCTTCTGAAGGACTTTTGCGTGAGAATATTGGAAAGTTTCGAGGAGCGGGAGGAAAACTTCTATCTCCTGATGAAACAAGTTCATTTCCACACGAGGCTCATTTCCCGGTTTGGTTTGGATGACATACCACTGTGCGTTTATTGGGTTTATTGCGTTCGTTGCACTCATTGCGTTTATTGAGTTATTTGGGTCCATTGTGTTTATTGGCTTTTAGTATTGAGCTTAGGTATTTAATAAAATTAGAGAGTTGTCGTTGAACTTTATCAATTTGCTCATATAATTCATCAAATTGTGACCTATTGATATATCCCTGATCCAGTGCAATATAAAGATGACTTTGTAATTCTGCAGCAGAGGATTTACTTATAAACAGAAATTGAATAAATTCCTTATTCCCCTTTCTTGAAAAACCTTCTGCAATATTTGCCATGATAGAAGTTGCAGCCTTTTTTATTTGATCAACAAGGCTATATTCTCTTTTAAACTCGTTCGCGCTACAAACCCCATAAACGCGATTAACAATGTCACGACCTTGTTGCCAGCACTCGAGATCTTCGAAGCGATTAATTTTCATTGTTTTGCGTTTGTCGAGCTGATCGCGTTACTTGAGTCATTGGTACCTTTCATGGATACGTTTAAGACGATTGCCCATAGCAATGTATAGAGAAAGGCATTGGCGGGGACTTGCACATTTCGCTCCACAAGGCTGTGAAACATCAATGCCAGAATTCCCACCAAACCGCCCAGGCCGATATATCTCGCGGGCTCCCTACGGGACAGGACCCGGATTCCTGAGATGGCTTTGAAGAGGAGAAAAAAGAATAGTGCGGCAAGCAACCCTGTGCCCAGGATTCCCACGTCTGAAAGGAGCTGGAGAAAGTCATTCTCGGAATGGGTCACGAGTCCCAGTATGTGAAAGGACCGGTACATGGGGAAGACCTGTATAAAGGTGCCCAGCCCTGAACCGAAGAGGGGAAAGTCTTTGAAAATCTGGAATGTATTCACCCAGATCTTCCACCTATCCTCGAAGCTCTCCGATACG
>JBAVGF010000306.1:0-3457 GCA_049684675.1 Thermodesulfobacteriota bacterium
TGCCCTTTTTTTTGGAGGAGGGCATGATGGCAGGAGAGGATATGATCATGGCACGTCAAGGAGAATTAAAGCGATTGCACGTCATTGAGAAGGTTCTGGAGGGGATTGTCAAGCAGGTAGAGGCAGCGGAGATCCTGTCGCTCAGTGGCAGGCAGATTCGAAGGATTGTTAAGCGGATAAGGAGTGAAGGGAGCAGAGGGATCATCCACAGATCGAGAGGGAGGCCATCAAACCGGAGGATATCCCGTAGGATTAAAGAACGGGTCATCCACCTCTACCGGAGGCAGTACAAGGATTTTGGTCCGACCCTGGCCTCGGAGAAGCTTCTGGAGAGAAATGGGATTCGGATCAATGAAGAGACCTTGCGGAGGTGGCTCATTGGGACGGGGGATTGGAGGAAGACCCGGAGACGTAGGAGACATCGTCAATGGAGGGAGCGGAAGCACCACGATGGAGAGATGGTCCAGATGGATGGTTCTCATCACGACTGGTTTGAAGGAAGAGGGCCGTGGTGTGTTTTGATGGGCACCATTGACGATGCCACCGGGAGAGTGTTTGGGAGATTTTACGACTATGAAGGGACGATTCCTGCGATGGACAGTTTCAAGCGGTATATCCAGAAGTATGGGTTACCGTTGAGCGTTTATTTGGATCGATATAAGACGTATAAATCGACGGCGAAACCTACCCTCGAGGATGAGTTGAATGATGAGGAGCCGTTAAGCGACTTTGAGAGGGCCTTAAGAGAGCTTGGGGTGGAGGTCAAGCATGCAAATTCACCGCAGGCCAAGGGGCGGATCGAGCGCCTCTTTGGGACACTTCAAGACCGGCTGGTCAAGGAGATGCGTTTAAGAGGAATCAGGACTCTCGAAGAAGCCAATGCTTTCTTAGAGGAGTATCTTCCCATTTATAACCGGAGGTTCTCTGTGAGTCCTAAGGAGAGAGACGATCTACACAGACCCTTAGGGAGAGGGTTGGATCTGGATGCGATTTTATGTATCCAGACAGAGAGGACACTGCGAAATGACTTCACCGTGGCGCACAATCGTAAGCTCTATCAGGTTGAGGATAAGGTCAATACTTCGAAGGTGATGGTTCAAGATCGAATGGATGGGTCCATACGCATCACCCATAAAAACCGCGCCCTGAGATTCAGGGAAATCGCCGAAAGACCGATAATAGAGAAAAGACCTTCGCCTGTTGTGGAAATGAGAAAATCATCCACTCCCCCCACGAACCATCCCTGGAGGGGATTCAAGTTTGGTAAACATCGTTATGAACGAGGAAGATCCATTGAATCTCAACCCTGAAAACAGGACATTTCTACTTTGGTAAGAATAGGACATTTCTAAATTGGCTTGACAGGTATTGAGAAATGGATTGAAAAATTCAAAGAATCCTGATAACTTAAAAGTGAAAAGGAGGGAAAAGGGTAATGATTAAGTTCTTAATAGGAGTTCTCGTTGGCATCCTCATTTTCTTTGTTTTCGTCTACTTCGGTGGTGGCAAGACCTTGAAGAAGGTAGGCTATGGTTTAACCGATACCGGTAAAAAAATAGAAGTGATGGAAGAAATGATTAAAAAGAAAAAAGGAGAAGTGGAGAAGGATGTGGAGAAGGATGTGAAGAAGAGGATATTCAAAGAGAATAAGGATGTTAGCAAGAAGACCGAATCCCCACGCTAGCAGACCAAGGAGCTTCCCGGGAATGGAATATCATTTTATATTGTCCCCCTCACCCCCGCCTGGCGGTGCGGTATCCGGGCTCGTGGCCGGTCAATAAGTGACAGAGAAATCCTCAAACTCGCCAGTATAAAGCTCCCAGGTCACACTAACGTTTCTCACTTTTGCCTCAGAAGGACCCCGATGGCACCACTGGATAATCTGATCTACTTGTTCCCGGTCGCCTTCAAAAACGGCTTCTACGCAGCCATCCCTGCGGTTTTTAACCCATCCTTTCACCCCCAGCCTAAAGGCCGTGGCCTGAGTGTGGTGGCGGAAGAAAACTCCCTGGACCCTTCCTTCAACGATGACCCGTGCCCTTACCTTTTCCATATCGATTTGGCCGGTATGTGCCCCGTAGGTCCCCTCGCCTTTGGGGTGGGGTCCCGGCCTACCGGCAGGCAGGGGGCACAATATAAACGGAAACTAGCTCACCGGGAAGCCCCGTTCTTTAGGGCGTGCGGCTTCACTATTATCACAGGATTTGTTTGAAATCAAACCAAAATTTCTTCCCCCTGAAACGGTGTCGTAATCGCAGTAAGGGGCAGGTGACCAGCTTCCTCACCCAGCCGCCCGACCCCTAACAATTTGGCATTCTGTAATAGGAAGGATTCATCCTTTTCCGCAGTCACCATTGCGAAACGGCCTCCCAAGGCAGATGGGAAGGAAGGTGATGTCCATGTTCATTTTCGTCAGAGGGGGAGAAATTAAACTTGAAAAGTCGAATTGGAATCGATTAGAATTTTAAGAGTTTCTATTTGAAGGGGTTTGGGCGCAAAACGATGAAGTCACTTTATTTGGGCATTGATGTTGGATCCGTCAGCGCGAATACCGTCATCATGGACGATCATCGGAATGTGCTGGAGGAACATTATACACGCACCAAGGGGCAACCCCTCCAGACCGTGCAGAGGGTATTGGAGGAGGTCCTCCGACGGATTCCCCTTGAACAATTTCATTCCATCTCTTTTACCGGGACCGGAGGAAAACTCCTCTCCGAACTCTTAGGGGGAAATTTCATCAATGAGATTATTGCTCAGGCGAAAGCGGTTCAATATTTCTATCCAAAGGTCAGGACGATCATTGATATCGGAGGAGAGGATTCCAAACTGATTCTCATCGAAGAAGAGGAGGGTCGCTCCAAGATCAGCGACTTTTCGATGAATACCCTCTGCGCTGCCGGCACCGGATCCTTTCTCGATCAACAAGCCAGCCGATTAGGCCTGACCATTGAAGCATTTGGGCAGCTCGCTCTCAAATCAACGAACCCACCCCGCATTGCAGGCCGATGCAGCGTCTTCGCCAAGTCGGATATGATCCATCTTCAACAGATCGCCACCCCGGATTACGACATTGTAGCTGGCCTCTGCTATGCCTTGGCCAGAAATTTCAAGAGTAATATCGGGAAGGGAAAAATCTTCCTGAAGTCCGTTTCCTTCCAAGGGGGAGTGGCCGCCAATGTGGGAATGCGGAAAGCTTTTTTGGATGTATTAGAACTTTCCGACGGGGAACTCATCGTTCCAGAGCATTTTGCTTCGATGGGAGCCATCGGTGCCATCCTGGTGGCCCAGGAAGACGAGGAGAGCAAAAAGGCATGGAATGGCCTCGGCCGCCTCAATCAATATTTCCGGGATCATCGAGAAACAGAGACTCCACTAAAGCCTCTCTGCCTCTCTGCCAACCACCTCACTTCACCCCCACCCCAACCCTCCCCCTTCGATGGGGATAGAAATAAAG
>JBAVGF010000307.1:0-2630 GCA_049684675.1 Thermodesulfobacteriota bacterium
GGCTGAATTGCAAGATCCCATCTTTGAAAACGTAAATACCTGTTTTTTCAGCTCCAAGGTCAATCAAAGCAACGGTTTCTTCCTTTTTAAGCTGATTCCAAACCAATAGAGTATTCCAGAGGGCAAAGGCAGCTACATCGAGATGAATCGGTTGAAGTCCAGCCCCCTCGGCAATGGAGAGAGTCCGATCAATGAGGTGTTTGGGGCAAGCTACCACCATCAGGTTCAATTTCTTAACGTTATCTTCCACATATTCATTCAGGATATAAAAATCGATTTCGGCTGTTTCGACAGGGAACGGGAGGAAATTTTTTATCTCCCAGCGAACAGCCTCTTTCAATTCGGCCTTGGGGAGAGATGGAACGGAGATTCTCTTGATCTGAACTCCCGAACCAGAAACAGTTAACCTCACCTTTTTCGTTTTAAGACCAACTTCCTTAACCAGGGCCTTCAGGATTTCGGAAATAGCGTTCACATCCTCTTTGTCCTTGTTAGGAGGAATTTCCTTCATTCCCAGGCAGGTGAGGAAAGGGCCCTTGGAGGTCATCTTGAGACCCACCAACTTAATCGAATGAGAACCAATGTCTAAACCAATCGTTTCTGGCATATTTAACCTCTAAATTTTAAACTTTAAGGACATACTATTACTGCCTTAAAGGCAATGATCAAATAGGCACCGGCATCTCCTCCAAGAGTCGCCTGGTTTTTGCTGACGTCCCCGGAAGCCCCGGCGGTCGCCATGACCTTGTAGGCATGGGTTTGAGATTGATCTGAGCCCGACGTGTTCCGGTATTGAGCCGAACCCGGAGTAGACCACCCAGCTGTCAGAGATCCCCAGGTATTGTCATCCGCAGTGGCCCACGCTGCAAAGACGAGAGCTCCGTCTGTGATCGTGGTAATCCCCGGAATGGTGACGGTGCGGTTGGGTGCACCGGGAGCGGCGAAGTTACCGGAAACCTGTGCTACGTCTACTTGCCACACACTGCTGGTGTTGGAGGGCCGGAAGACGTGCATGACGACTATATGGGGATTGGTGTTACCGAAGGAAACGCTTGGATTGGCAGTCCATGTGCCATTGAATCTGCACCAGAATAGCCTTATCCGGCAGTTGGTCTGGTTTTGCTGAGTCTCCGATGTCCAGCTTTGGCCTCCAGTGTTAGATATGGCGAGTGTTGCCGTACTGTTGCGATTTTCGGCTATCATCAGGACAAGATCGCCCGCCAGCATACCCCCGGGAGGAGTTACCACCGTTGGATTGGTGGTATTTGTCCCTCCATCGGCAGGAGTAGAGGCTGATCCAAAATAAGTAATTGACATCAAGAACCTGGTAAAATTGGAGACAACAATCCTCCTTCTTTCAGTGCCGATGGGGACTTGTCCGACAGAAGTCAGGGTATCAAGATTGGGAGCGGTATTAGTATAAGTTAAGGTAAACATCCCTGCTCCAAGATTTCTTGTCATACCGGTTAATCCGGCGAGTTGTGCAGTAGTTGTCCAGGGTGGCACTTGGGTCATGGCGTACCGGACAGCGAATTCTACTCCGGATTGGGCAATGAAGAATGCTTGGGTGGACTGAATAGGGAAGACCACGGATTTTTGTTTTGTGGGGATCAAATAAGAGAAGACATAGCCGATCGTCACCATTAGCAACATGGCAATGACCAGGAAAATAACCGAGATTCCCTTCGAATTTATGAAATTAGAGTTTTTTGATGCCAATTTACTCAATTCCAAATTAACTCCTAATAATATGTACTATCAATGCGATTTAGAGTCGGGATTGCCACGTCGTCCCTATGACAGGACTCCTCGCAATGACAATAAAGCCTCCACATATTAAGGTTGTCATTGCGAGCAGAGCGAAGCAATCTCTTCTTGTCGGCCACTACTGATATACCTCCATCCAGTTCTGGCAAAAGTTCTTATAGGTTGCGTCTTTTGGAAGGTTTTTCGGATAAACCTTCGTTTGTAATGTCACATTCTCGCCGCTTGTTCGACTGAGTGTTAATGTAAGCAGGATTTCATTTGTTGCATTTGCTACAGCAAACGCAGTGACATTGCTGGCCATCGGATAGCCGGTTCCTGCCTTCACCTTTTCAAGAGGGTTTGTACCTCCAAGCCATCGAAAAGTGATGGTTTCGCTTGCACTGTCCTGGGCGGTTGCGTTGTCCCTTACAAAAGTGATCGAAGAGGCTGTGCTTCCTGAGATGGCATTTGCATCCCTAATATCTCTGCACATCCTCTCCAGGGCTAATTTCCCTTCATCAAAAAGAGTCTTTTGGTTGACTGTCATGTTGTAGATTCGCAAACTATCAACCAAGAACTTAATAGTGATGACCGAGGCAATAGACAAAATGACAATCACAACGATGATTTCAATCAAAGTGAAACCCTTAGCCCCAACCCAACCCTCCTCCCGGGAAGAGGAAGGAGACATTGGATTTCCCGCTTTGTCATTCCGGGCTTGACTAAGCTTGCCCCGTACTTGATACGGGGGAATCCAGTATTTTTCTGGATTCCTGCTGGAGTTTACCCCGTACTTCGATACGGGGCAGGAATGACGGATCGTGATGCGATTAATGGTGCTGTGTATAGAATTCACAATCCTCAATTTTTACCCTTCCTTTGAC
>JBAVGF010000308.1:0-58687 GCA_049684675.1 Thermodesulfobacteriota bacterium
TTTGGAGGAAGTCCTTTTTCTTGTTTTGTATAGGTGCTTTGGCGATCTCTGAGGAAGTGGCAGAGGTATTTTCTTGCCCCCAAGTTTCACTCCATCGCACCAAGCTCTTGCATTTTGAAACATTTGAATCCATGGGGATTCCTTGACCCCATCGTTCAGATCACCGGGACACCACGGCCATTGCCATTTCAAGAAGGATCGCTCCGGATGCGGCATCATTGCCAGATGTCGCCCGTCGGGCGTACAAAGTCCCGTTATACCGAAAGGTGATCCATTTGGATTAAAAGGATAGCCTTTTGAAACCTTTCCATCCATCCGACCTTCATCATCGACGAAGGCGACCGGAATAAGTTTTCGGCTGATGACCTCGTCCATCAAGGCTGGGTCGGGGAAATGAAGTCTGCCTTCGCCGTGGGCGACCCATATTCCGAGTGTCGAATCGGTCATGCCTTTAAACATGATCGCCGCACTCTCCAAAATCTTGACCGTTACCCAGCGAGATTCAAACCGGCCGGAGGTATTTTGAACGAACCTGGGTTGCTGAGGATCGGGGATCCCCCGCCAGGGTACCCATCCGAGGAGTGCGAAGAGCTGACAGCCGTTGCACACACCTAAAGAAAATGTATCCGACCTGTGATAGAAATCGTCGAATATTTTCCTCAGCCTTTCATTGAATCGGATCGCTGCAGCCCATCCTTTGGCGCTTTCTGGAACATCGGCGTAGGAAAATCCTCCAACCGAAACGAGCCCTCTGAAGCGGTCGAGCGTCATTCGTCCACTAATCAGGTCGGTCATGGTGACGTCCCAAGGGCTGAACCCTGCCTGATAAAAAGCAGCCGTCATCTCACGGTCACCATTGCTTCCTTCTTCCCGGAGAATGGCAACTGCCGGCTTGTTCTTGGCCTCGAGAATAGGTCGTGGTGTCGGTTTGGGCTTAAAAGGAATCACATATCTTGGTCCTTTGCGGTCGAAGATATTTTTTCGCTCCTCGTCCGCACATTGAGAATTCATCTGAAGGCGCTCGATGTGATAGGACGTCTCTTCCCACCATCCGCGGATGATACGCATGTCAGACTCAAGAACCTTTTGCGAATGATAGGTCACAAGAATCTTCTTTTCCTCTCTCGTCTCTCCGATAATGCTCGGGCTTAGATGAAAGGAATAAAGAATTTCCAAGACTTTCCGAACGTCATTCACATGACACTCGACGACGGCTCCCAATTCTTCAGCAAAAAGCCTTTCAAGGGGACTCCACGGACCTTCCATTCGGATTCTCAAGCCGCAATTTCCTGCAAAGGCCATTTCCAGAAGCGTCGTGATGATGCCTCCATCGCTGATGTCATGTCCTGCGAGAATTAAATTCTCTGAGATCAACTTCTGGATTGCACTGAAGGCATGCTTCAGCATTTCGGGATCATCCACGTCGGGAGATTCGTTCCCGACTTGTCCATAAACCTGCGCCAGAGCCGAACCTCCAAGCCGGGCTTGTTGCTTGGAGATGTCAATGAAAATGAGTTGGCTGTGCCCTGGACCTTTGATATCTGGAGCAACCACCTTCGTGATATCGGGCATCGTCGCATAAGCAGAAATAACAAGCTCACGCGGAGATTTCACGATGTCGTCTCCAACACGAGTCGCCATGGAAAGACTATCTTTTCCGCCATCCACTGCAATCCCCAACTGGATCATCAGATCCCGCATCGCGCACGCCGCATCGTAAAGGGCTGCCCCTTCGCCGGGAAGTTTGGGTGCCCACATCCAATTGGCCGAACACTTTATATCTTGCAAGCGACTGATTTGGGCCCACACGATGTTGGTCAGCGCTTCTCCAACGGCCATCCGGGCGCCCGCCTTGGGATCGACCAGCATTTTAACCGGTTGCTCGCCAACCGAAGTCACTGCTCCCGTCAATCCGAAATGGCTTTGGGCGATCACTGCCAAATCGCCAACCGTGAGTTGAAGCGGGCCGCAACATTGCTGTCGCGCAATCAATCCAGTCACACTACGATCCACCTTATTGGTAAGGAATCTCTTTGAACCGACGGCAAGGTTGCGAAGCACGCGGGACAACGCCTCTTCCACCGACAAATCAGCCGGCAATTCAAGAGGTGTGAGTGAATGTTCACTCTTCTCATTCTTGAAAGTCTTCTGCGGCATGTTGCCCAGAACTTTGGCCAGATTGAGATTGACGGGCGTTGAACCATCTTTCTCATCGTGGACAACGAAGCGGCCGTCTCCTGTCACTTCTCCGAGGATTTCGCAATTGACCTTTTCCCTTTTGCAGACGGATTTGAATTCTTCCATTCTCTTCGGGTGAATCAAGAAACCGCATCGCTCCTGGTATTCGGCGATCCAAATTTTGAGGACGGATAAGGTCGGATCGCCAAGTTTGATGCGCCTCAGTTCGATTTTGCCTCCGGCCTTTTCGACAAGCTCCTTCAGGACATTGGCAGGTCCGCCGGCTCCCTGATCGTGGACACTGACGATAGGATTATGATCGCCCATCTCGATGCAAGCTCTGATGACGCGGTTCATCTTTTGTTCCATTTCCGCATCGCCGCGCTGGACCGCATTAAAATCAAGCTCTTCTTCATTCTCGCCTTGAAGCTTACTTGAAGCCGAACCTCCGCTGACACCAATACCGTAAGCGGGACCACCCACCTGAACGATCAGCAATCCCTTTTTTGCCTCGCCCTTTTCAGTATGACTATCATCAATTTGTCCGATGCCCCCTGTGAACATGATCGGCTTGATCCATGCCCACCGCTCGCCACTCGGAAACTTTTGGTCAAAGGATCTTGTAAAGCCAACAATGACGGGCTCTCCGAACTTGTTACCGTAATCGCTCGCCCCGTCGCTTGCTCTGATTTCGATCGTGAGAGGAGATGCCAGATTCGACAGATAGACAGAATCCTTGTCTTCCCAAGGAAGATCGTAGCCTGGGATCAGCAAGTTGGCGACACAGTACGCCGCTGTCCCGGCAACCACCAAGCCTCCTTTTCCTGTCGCCTGGACATCGCGGATCCGTCCGCCCGTGCCGGTTTCAGCGCCGGGGAAAGGAGCCACGCCAGTGGGAAAATTGTGCGTCTCCGCAGTGAAAATGATGTGGTACCGGACCTTCTGCTTCTTGAAGGGCGCTGGTTTCCCGGGTTGTTTTGGGAGAATCGTCCAGCAGTCATATCCCCTAATCCCGCTCGAATTGTCGTTGAAGGCGATGATGCTGTTGGATGGATTCGCTTTTAAAGTCGACTTGACGATATCCAAAAGCGTTTCCGGCATCACCACACCGTCGATCACCTGCTTCCCTTTGAAATAGCCGTGCCGCGAGTGTTCGCTGTTGGCGTTATCCAGATCCCTTATTTCAACAATCGTAGGATTTCTTCCTTCTTCTTTGACAAAGTAATCATAGTAGAGATTTCTGTCCCACTCATCCATCGCAAGACCCGGTATTTCCAAAAGAGCGTTCGGGCCCTTTTCCAGCATAGGAATCTCGAAAACAGGTTCCGGCAGAATTCCGGTCTCAAACGTCTGCAAGGGCTGATCATAAAGGCATTCGGTCATCCGATCGTGATGCTCCCGAATAAAACGGCCAATATCAACGTCTGAAGAAAGGAGATATCGCCGGGAACGTTCTATACGGGTCACTTTTTCGAGGCCGCAGGTTTGGCAAATGGCGACGATATTGGTTGAATAGGCCGTCGCGAAATTCATACGCGGGCCGAGTTCCACCACATGGCGTCCATCAGGGTTGACCGGTTTCGTAGATAGGCTTTCCGATACAAAACCGTCGGCTAAGAGCTGTCCTAAAATCAGAAGCTCATTCGAATTCAAAGGTGCGGAGGTTTCTACATTGAAGCAGTATTGGAGTGTCTCACTTTTGCCCAAGAAAAAGTGTAACATCCCTGCCATCCTTTCTTAACAAGAAAACAAAAGTGTCAGTGTGAGTGTCAGCAAATAGCTCAAGAAGTATCAGATCCTCGGCAAATGCTAATTTTCATGGCTCGATGGTGACTGCCGCCACGGGCACTAGTAAAAGAGTCTTCGGGGCGTATCCCCTTTGTAAAGGACGTGACCATTGCTAAGGTAAATATGCCGGTGAGTGACCAAGTTTAGAATATAACTTTGCCAAGCACGTTCTTTTTCGTTAACCCTTTTAGCCAGTGACTCGGCATCATCCTCCGGTCTAATCAGTACTGGCATTTGAAAGATAATCGGACCATGATCATAGGCTTTCTCGTCAACAAAATGCATGGTCACCGCGCTCTGAGTGATTTCGCCTCGACGATAGGCCGCCATGACGGCTTCGTGGACATAATGCCCGTACATCCTTACTCCGCCAAACCGTGGCAGGGGTCCTGGGTGTATATTTACGGTTCTGGCAGGTTCGAGTCCTCTTACAAACTTCAACCACCCGGAGCACATCACAAAGTCAGCTTGATATTTTTCAACGATTGCCCGGTAAGCTTTCGCATCATAGGGTCCTGGCCAATGCTCAAAAGGAACATGAAGTGCATCCGCTTTTCTGCGAACTCCTCCATTTTCATGGTTAGAAATGACTCCGATGATTTGGGCGTCGAGGACCGGCGGATTCGTTCGGGAGAATTCGACCAATTCCTGGAACCCGGAGCCTCCCCCCCTGGGATCGCCACTCGCAAAAACTAAGACCTTGACAGTTCCTCCGTTTGACTCCATAGTCCCTCCGCTTTAGGAATGTGGATCTTATGGCCATCGACTCACCTTTCCGGTGTTATTAAACGGAAAAAGCTACCCCCCTGTTCCTGCTTCGCTATCCACATAAGCAGGATAAATCATTTGTGAAAAAAGTCAACCCAGCCGCTACCAGATCGGTGATGCCCAAACCCTCTTCCACATCCGCCGCATAGTAATTCCAAGCATCTACGGATTAAGAATTGAGTGAAGATTGGGATTTAACCGGCAGGTGCCCCGCAAGCCCTGCCTTGTAGGCGGGGTCAAGGGGCACAACGAAAATAGTATTTCTTTTCCGGGAAGCCCCGCCCTGTGGGCGGGGAGCTTCACTATTGACTTTCACGATATCTGTCGACTTTCTATGAATTTTCCAATCTCGAGCGAAGAAGTCTTTCTATTTTGTGAGACTCAACGAGAAGCCTTAGTCGTTGTGATGTGGGGGGCAGAGTTTGCCTGATTGCCATGAGCGAAGCCGTATACCAAAGAGAAAAAGAGAAAAAGATGAATTGCAGCTTTGTAAGACTCACTGCCCCTGGGAGGACAGCCTGCTGGACGTCGCAGCCTGTCGTCTTCTCAGAGGCGCTTATTCACACCGGACTTCGTCCGAGCCTCAGGTCCTTCAGCATATCTTCGATCATCCTTACATGCTTGTTCTCTTCATCTTTGAGCTTTTCGAGCAATCTCCTTACCGTATCGATTCGACACTGCTCTGCGAGTCCAGCGTAGAACTCACGGGACCGCCGCTCCTTTGTTAAAGCGGCGTTCAGTATCTGATCTGGAGTGCTCAAAGGTCGGGTATGGTGCATGCCGTCGCCTCCTTTCGGCTTTTCTTCCGCTCGAACATTGTTTTTTTGTCCTTCTCCAATTTTTCCATAAAGCTCAGATCCCCATTGGAATAATATTATACAGAATCCATTAAAGATGAATGATTCGGAGGGACCTCGCGCGTATCGTCATGATCAAATATGGCTGGTAATATACACCCTTCTTAAAGTTTAAGTAAGTGAAATATGAGTCAGAGGATGTCGGTTGATACTCCTTCATTTAACGCGGGAACATCTGCGAAATTTGTGCTTGACATCTTCAAATGAAATAGCGAAGGTGTTTCTATGTCTTCATTCCTCGTCCGCGGTGCGTTGGTAATCGATGGTTCCGGGGGAGAACCCTTTCGAAGCGATATCGCCGTTAAGAATGGATTGATTACAGAGGTCTCACCGTCAATAAAAGGTGGAGGAAAAGCGGTCATCGAAGCGGATGGGCTCGTGGCCGCCCCGGGTTTTATCGATATCCACTCCCATACCGATTTCACCATCTTTAAACACCCCCTTGCCGAAAGCAAGGCATTGCAGGGAGTGACGACCGAGGTGATCGGTAATTGTGGAATCGGTGCCTTTCCCGTGAATCCTGAGCGAAGGGCTGTCCTTTTCGACTACCTGAAAGTGCATGAATTTCATCTCCCTTCCGATGGGTTAAGCTGGAGTAATTTCACCCAATACGCAAACCAGTTGGACCGTATCGGTCTCGGGCTAAATTTAGCTCCCTTAGCGGCCCATGGGGCGCTGCGCATAGCCGTTTTAGGCGCGGAAGATCGCATCCCTAGTAATGAAGAACTTGAAAGGATGAAGAACCTCCTGGCCGATTCCCTCGAACAGGGGGCCTGGGGACTCTCCACGGGCTTGATCTATCCGCCGGGAAGTTTTGCCAAGACAGAAGAACTGGAGGCCCTCGCTAAAATCGTAGCCCGTTATGGAGCTATCTACACCAGTCACATCCGAGGCGAAGGGGTCACACTGATGGAGGCTCTGGACGAAGCCGTTCGCATCGGAAGAAAAGGGGGTGTCAGAGTAGAAGTCTCTCATTTAAAAGCGCTAGGGAAAGACAACTGGGGCCGGGGAAGGGAAGCCCTTTTAAAATTAGAAAAGGCGCGTCGGGACGGGGTGGATATTTCCGCCGATCAATATCCCTACGAAGCGACAAGCACTTCGCTGACCGCTTTGGTTCCCCCATGGGCTCATGCAGGCGGCGTCGGCGAGCTTTTAAAGAGGCTCGCTTCTCCTAAGACGGCAGAACGACTTCAGGCAGAGATTCTTCGCGAAATCGACCAGCGAGGCGGCCCGAGTCGGATTGTCATTGCCGGAATAGGCTCGGCAAAGAATATCAGTCTCTCCGGAAAAAATGTTGGCCAGATCGCTGAACTCTGGAATTGCCCACCGGAAATAGCCGTGAAGCGACTTCTCTTGGAGGAAGAGGCAGCCGTGGGAGCGGTCTATTTCTCATTATGGGATGAAGATGTGGCTGCCATCCTCTCCAGCGATCAGGTGTCCGTCGGTTCGGATGGGATGGGGATGAAAGCAGAAGAAGATTTCGGAAAATCAACCCATCCTCGCTCCTACGGGACATTTCCCAGGATACTGGGCGTCTATGTACGGGAAAAGGGAACCCTCTCCATGGCAAGAGCCATTCATAAAATGACAGGACTGGTTGCCGGCCGGGTGGGATTAAAAGACCGCGGCTTGATCAAACCGGGATTTACGGCAGATCTGGTCTTGTTCGATCCCCTCACGATTCAAGATCGATCGACCTTTGATCGTCCCCATCAGTACGCTACCGGTGTGGTCTACACATGGGTTAACGGTTGCCCTACCGTTCAAGAGGGAGTCGTCACGGGGAATTCACCGGGAAAGGTTTTGCGGAAAAGAGGGGTTTCATCCCATTCATGAAAGCTTGTTTGATGAAAGGAGGATGACCCGATGGGAGCAGAAGCTGGATTCAACATATGGTGGGGCTTACTGGGCCTTTTACCCCTCGTGGTTTATATCATCCTCGTTTTCCGGGATGTGGATCCCCTTCCAGCCACAGCGATTTGCGTCCTGATCGGAGCGATCCTGACGCACCAGAGCCTCATTTCCTTTGGTGAGGTCTTGGCCAAGGCGATGGGTTCTTTTCTGGCATTGGTTGGTTTGATTATCATGCTTGGCCGCGGGCTGGGGGAAGTCCTGACGGAAACCAAGGTCAGTCACACCCTTGTCCATAAGATTATTTTTGGAATCGGGATCGATACGGAAAAGAAGGCCATGCTTGGAATCATGCTCGCCTGTATGGTGGTCATCGGCCTCTTGGGGACGATGGCAGGAGGCAATGCGATTCTTGCTCCGATCGTCTTGCCCATTGCCGCCTCCGTGGGATTGTCGCGGAGCACGGTGGCCGTTATCTTTCAAGCCGTGGGAGAGGAGGCCTTGATCCTCGGACCTTTTACACCCCCGGTCGTGACCCTTCTCGGTTTAACCAAAATTGGCTATGGCGAGATGATATTATTTGCTGCCGGGCCTATTGCTCTGATCACATTGACTGCGTCCTGGTTCATGCTCCAGAGGATCCAGAGGCGAACAAAAGAGATCAACCCCTATGAACGTTTAGAGGGCGTAGAACGGTTTGTCCCGACCCCCCGGAGCAAGCGGGCGACGAAAACCTTTGCCGTTCTCTTTCTTGCGGCAGTCGCTTACGGGATCATCGCTAAAGCGGCAACCTCTTATGTGATCGTAGTCATGCTGGGACTTGCCGTGACTACCGGCCTGGTGGGTGGATTAAAGTTTGATCATATCCTTAAACTGATTGTGAAGGGGATGGCTGGAAATGTGGGGCTCTTCTTTCTCTTCGTGATTCTTGACCCCTTCATCAATTTTATAGAGCTTGCCGGAGGTTTTAAGGCCCTGACAGTCATTTTTAAACCTTTGGTCGATCTCGGGGGAAAGACAGCCATCGTTATCCTGGGGGGCCTCATCGGAGCTTTCGGTATTTCAGGAGCCACGGTGGCAACGCTCAATGTGCTCCATTCCATGTTTAACCCATTGCTGAACAAGCTGGGTGTTTCTATGCTGGCCTGGTCCGTGGCACTGATCGTCGCGACAAGAGTGAGCAATTTCATTTACCCAGGGGCCAACATGTTCAGCTCCTTGGGATTTGCCGAGACGAAAGACATCAAATCCATGTTGAAAAACGGCTGGGTCGTCGCGGCTTGCCAGACCCTTTTCTTGGTCATTTACAGCCTGCTTCTTGCATGAATGAGGGCTTCATACATCTTGGTACCTTCCCCTCGTCCCCGATCGGCAGAGGCCTTTTTTCCAATTCCCATTTCATCCACTTGCACCGAAGACCTTACGCCGATTAATAGGCCAATTCTGGCTGCAGGTCGGTTGCCTGTGACAAATTTGGCCACCCTCCTGTAAATATGTCGATCAATATGGAAGGTAGAAATCCACGTAGTTGTATTAAGTCTTTGAAATCATATATGTATATTCACGCAGACCCTTTGGCTTAATTTTTGCTTAAATTTAAATAAGGTTCGGATACAAGAATTTTGGGTGGAATCGAAGATGAATCTTAATAGAATTAGAAAATTGTTTGTTCCTCTTGCAACTATATTCATCCTGCTGTCTATGGGTGGAAATGTTTCGCCCGTCTATGCCTCCCCAACGATTGCAACCGTTCAGAAGGCGAGTGGAATGGCGGCGATTGTCAGACAAGGGCGGACGATATCTGCAACCGTCGGCCTAAAGATATGGGAAAATGATACACTTCGCACCGGTCCTGACGGATTCATTGGTGTG
Organism: Thermodesulfobacteriota bacterium; assembly: GCA_049684675.1. Lineage (GTDB taxonomy): Bacteria > Desulfobacterota > BSN033 > BSN033 > UBA1163 > UBA1163. The sequence goes on from JBAVGF010000308.1 coordinate 9,315, forward strand.
ATATTTAGTGACGAGACTCTTTTGTCATTGGGACCAGAGAGCGCCTTGGTCATTGATAGGTTTGTGTTTGCTCCAAGGGAAGGAAAATTCTCGATCGTTCTCAGGATGATAAGGGGAACTGCAGCCTATCTTTCGGGGCTCATCTCCAAGCTTGCACCGGACTCAGCACATTTTGAAACCCCCACTGCTTCCATAGGCATTAGAGGAACGAGATTCGTCGTGAGGGTCGAAGGGAAGTAGGCAAAGAGACGCCCGCCACTCAAGAAAACTGAGAATACAGATGATGCAGCGGAGAAATGTTCTTTTTGTTTTGATCTTTTTTTGCCTTCTAAGTGGATGTGCTGCACACCGAACGAAGCGAGATCTGATCGTCCTCTTACCTGATCCGGATGGCAAGGGAGGTGTCATCACGGTGACAACCCAGGGGGGCTCTCAGATACTTGACAAGCCTGGATACGGAATCGAATTTGAAGATCCCAATAAGCCGCCGGTTGCTCCCAAACCCGTAGAAGAAAAAGAAATCAACGATGTCTTTGCACCAGCCCTCTCGGTGCTACCGGATCCAGCGAGCCGATTTATCTTATTCATTCTGTACTTTGAGAGCAATACAACTAAACTCACCCTTGAATCCAACCACTTACTGGCCGAAGTCCAGAAGACTATTAAAAGCCGTCGATCAAACGAAGTGTACGTAGTGGGTCATACTGATCTTGTGGGAACAGAGGCTTACAACGACAGACTCTCCTCAAGGAGGGCGAACTACGTCCGAGATCTGCTCGTTTCGAGCGGCGTCAAACCGAAATCGCTGTTCGTTTCATTTTACGGCAAAGCAAGGCCCTTGGTGCCTACCAAAGATGAAGTCCCCGAACCCCTTAACAGGAGAGTCGAAGTCATTGTCAGATAACTGGGGTCAACTCTTTTTTTTGGAAAGGCACACCATTTTTGATTGGAGAAAATTAAGGAGTGGCTCATCGGCCACTCTCTCGCTATCGATCGTGATTCATTTGGATCGACGTGTTGGAAAATGGTGATCTTGGCTTTTTTATGTAGTCTAAATGCATGGTGGACTCGGAAAGCAGGAAACTTATTATTAGGAGAGATCGAAGAAACAGGTCACCCGTCCTACTCTACGGTATCCTTTTTTCAGTTCTACTTTTTTTTATAAATCTTGCCAAACCCACCTTTACTGACTTCCTTCATAATCGAGTTTACGACTCCCTGCTGTCCGCCCACACAGGGAAGCCCTCTTCTGTTCCTGTCATCGTTGACATAGATGAAAAAAGCCTCAAACAATACGGCCAATGGCCCTGGCCGCGCTATCGGATCGCAATCCTGGTGGACAAACTCAGAAATCTTGGGGCTTTGAGCATTGGCCTTGATATGCTATTCGCAGAAGAAGACAGAACTTCGCTTTATTCGATAAGAAGGGAGATTCTGCATGACTTTGGAGTCGATCTCGGATTCAAAGAGGTTCCCCAAGGGCTCAGAGACAATGACCGGAGGCTAGCGGAGGCTCTTTCAAGAGGCCCCCTTCTGTTAGGTTATCAATTCCTCTTCGAAGAAGGTTCTGATTCGGAGGACTGTTTGTTACATCCATTACGTGTCAACAAAATGGGACACGACAAGGCGGAAAGGGATCCACCGCTGTTCATTCATGCCCGCGGTGTATCCTGTAACCTAAAGATGTTTTCCGAGGCTGTGGCTGGATCCGGTTTCTTCAATGTTTCGCCGGACTCAGATGGCATCCTGAGACGCGTGCCCTTGATCATTGAACACGGAGGCAAATTGTATCCAAGCCTCGGGTTAGTAACACTGATGAAGGCTCTGGGTGTACGTGACGTCCTTCTGAAGACCGGCACGAGTGGTGTGGAGGCATTATATCTAAACCAAACGGCTGTCCCCCTTACGTCAAAAGGGAGTATGCTAATCCGTTTTCGCGGGAAAGGTAAAACCTTTGACTATGTCTCAGCGGCAGACATCCTTTCCGATCGCATCCCGGATGGGAAGATACGAGGGAAAATAGTGTTCGTTGGAACCTCTGCGTCGGGATTGAAAGAGCTCAAGTCCACCCCTTTCGATCCCGTTTTTCCGGGGGTGGAGGTTCACGCAACCGTTGTTGATAATATCCTAAAAAAGGATTTCCTCTCTCGACCGAAATGGGCCGCGGGCCTGGAGTCTGTTGGAATGTTAGTGTTAGGCTTGCTTTCGGCATTTATTCTGGCTTGGACTGGAGCCCGTTGGAGTTCACTTTTCCTTGGAGTCGTCGCAGCGGGTGTGTGGCAGGCCTCGGTGTGGATGTTTCGAAACGAAGGCATCTTCATTTCACCGGTTTTACCCTTGATCGTCTTGGGGTGTAATTTTTCCTTCATTACTTTCTTCAGATTCTGGCAGGAGGAGAAGAGGGTGAAAGAGCGAACTCGCGAGCTTGCAATGGTTCAGGAGGCAACCATTGAAAGCATGTCCTCGCTGACCGAAACGCGGGATCCGGATACAGGTGGGCACATTAAACGGACTCAGAGCTATATCCGGCTTCTCGCCGACTACTTGAAAAAACAACCCAGATTCATTCGATTCCTGGACGATGAAGCCATCGACCTGTTGTGCAAGTCCGCCCCGCTCCACGATATTGGCAAGGTCGGGGTTTCAGATAGAATCTTGCTGAAGCCCGGCAAGCTGACCGAACAAGAATTTGAAGAAATGAAACAACATACGGTTTACGGCCGCGATACCATCCTTGTTGCCGAAAGAAAGCTTGGAAATACTTCCTTTCTGCGGATTGCTCGTGAAATTGCTTACACCCACCATGAACGGTGGGACGGGTCTGGATATCCGGAGGGTCTCAGGGAAGAGCAAATTCCAGTACCAGGCAGACTCATGGCTTTGGTCGACACCTACGACGCGTTGACGAGTAAACGGGTCTACAAATCTCAGATCCCTCATGAAAAGGCCGTCCAGATCATCATCGAAGCAAAAGGGACACAGTTTGATCCAGCCGTGGTTGACGCCTTCTTAGAGGTCAAAGAGGATTTCCGCCGGATCGCGCTGAGATATGCTGACGCTTAGAGAGAAAATTGGCAGAGAAAGCATTTTCGCAATTTCCATTTTCTCCTTCCAAAAGGATGATCAGGGCAAAACCTCCCGGCTTCACTTTTCGATGAGATGTACAGCGAACGGCCTGCGTCAGAAAATAGCGAGTCTTGTAAGGATTGGAGAGTTTTTTGCTCATCACGTAAGCAGGCAGAGTCGACCATTTTTTGCGTTCGACGGCAGGGAGAATGCATTGATGTCCTCCACTCTCTTCATAGCGGGAGGGGAAAAAATTCGTTAGTACCTATGGTGCATATCGTCCCGATCGTAATGGTGCGAATCATCCCTATCGTGATAGTGCCGGTCATCACGATCGCGATAGTAATCCCGATCATGATGTATATAGCATCCGGTCAGAGCTGATATCGAGAACAATACGATGATTAACCATTTTATTAGCTTAGCGTCCATCGGATTCCCTCCTTAATTATCTAAATATAAGCACGTACGCACAAGCTGTCAAAGTGAGAAGGCGGACGTAGGTTCTGAAATAACTTATTTTGCTTGCAAGAAAATCTGGGGGGGAGACTTAACGATTTCCTTTCAGGGGCGCCTCCTTTTATTGGACGAAGTTTCAAACAACCTGTTCCAATCCGATCTGCCTCTTTAGATCTTTCAGAAAATATCCATTTCTTCTTCTCACCCCCTGATCTGCAGAAAGCGCATTTTTGCGATTCCCCAAGAAAACCGGGGTCAGAAAACCCCTGCCTTCGTTTGGCGATCAAGAGCGCCCCCTCCCGCCGTGACCACCACCGCGGTGACCCCCATCAAAATGACCACTAAAATGACGGCCGCCAAAGTGACGATCAAAGTGGCCATCATGACGGAAATGATGAAAATCATCGAAATCATGATGGAACGAAAAGGTGCCATAAGGGTAATATCCATAATCGGAATAATATGGATAATCAGGATACCCATAGGTGGCATACCCTACACAACCCGACAATGCCAACGCGAACAGAACCATAAGCACCATCAGCATTTTTTTGATATTCATAACATCACATCCTTTCTATTCCCTTCCACTTTCGGTATCTTCAAAAATCTAATACCATCCATACTCTCTTTCCCTAATACAAGTTTAAAACATTTGTTTTAACAATTCAAACATTTGTTTTAATGGTCACTCTGATTTTACATATTTGGCCTCTTCGATCGGCAGAGAGAGAGGAAAAGCCTCGGCAAAGCTATTGACCCTGCCTCCCATATGGGATAAACAATAGAAAGCTGGAATTTCTCAAGAGTGATGTTTCGGGGAGTGAGTCTGATGTCAGCGGGTCACCTAAGGAATTTTTTTGAACCAAAGGGCGTCGCGATTGTGGGAGCCCGAAGGTCTTTCGGTTTCGGGTATGGTATCCCCCTTTTTCTACAGAAACAGGGCTGGGGGAATCGCCTCTATCTTGTCAATCCTGCGGGCGGGAAGCTACACGGCCAGAAAGTTTACAACCGAGTTCAGGAAATCCCTGAACTTCTTGATCTGGCCGTTGTGATCGTTCCTGCTGAGGCCGTTCCTGGCGTGATGGAAGAAATCGGAGAGCGGGGGATCAAACATGTCATCGTCGAGACCGCTGGTTTTGCTGAAACGGGTGAGAGCGGCATGGCCTTGCAGGCAAGGGTGAAGGCCATTGCCGTTCAATACGGGATGCGGGTCATCGGCCCGAACTGCGTGGGCGTGATCAATACGGAAAATGGATTTGCCTCAGTGGAACTCATTGAAGAGGCCCTGACTCCGGGACCTGTCTCGGTGATTGCACAGAGCGGAGTTTTCGGGAATATCTTGCTCGACCATCTCCCCCAGTACGGTCTTTTCGTTTCAAAAGCGGTTACGCTGGGCAATCGTGTGGACGTCGATGAATCGGAAATGCTGGACTATCTCAACGAAGATCGCTTCACACGAGTCATCATGGTCTATCTTGAAGGAGCCGCGAACGGCCCGCGTTTAATGAAGTCCCTCACCAAGGTGACTCGGCATAAGCCTGTTGTGATATTAAAAAGCGGCAGAACTCAAACCGGCAAACAGGCGACGGCCTCCCATACCGGGTCCATGTCAGGACAGGATCATATCTATGATGCCGCATTCGCTCAGACCGGGGCGATTCGAGCGAAAAGCCTTTCCGAGCTGATCGATCTGGCTCGGGTATTCGCCACCCAACCATTTCCCAGGGGCAATCGCCTTGGCATTATCACGACAAGTGGAAGCCTGGGAGCTCTGGCAACGGATGCTGCCGTCTCCGGTGGACTCACTGTCCCTCCCCTTTCCTCCTTCACAGTGAATCAAGCGCGAGGCATATCGCCGGGCTGGATGAATGTCAGAAACCCGCTCGATCTTGGCCCTTCGCAGAACTTCCGTCGACTCTTGCCGATGCTGCTGGCTGATTCACAGATTGATATGGTGCTTGCGATTATGGTCATCCCGTATGCAGCTGTCAGGAATCTCAAGAGCGCTGGAGTCACTGTCAGGGATTCGTTTGGAGATATCGCATCGATTCGTGACCAACATCCGGAGAAGCCTCTGGTCGGTGTGGTCGTCGGTCACCCCCAGTTTGTAGAAGATATCTCTTCCCTTTGCGGCCCGTCCACACCCGTCTTCGATTCGCCGGAACCGGCAGCGAAGGCCCTCGCGACGATGTGGCGTTATTCAAGAACACATTCGTAGGATCGGGAAAACCCTCAGTGATCGTGCTGAAGGATATTTTCCCGTCGGAGCATCATTCACAAAAATGCCTGCGAGAGAGCTTTATCTTAACTGATTATTCTCACGTTGGTGGCTTGGGGACCCTTGGGGCCCTGGGTCACTTCAAATTCAACTTCATCGCCTTCTTTAAGGGATTTGAAGCCCTCTCCCTGAATGGCGGAGTGGTGGACAAACACGTCCTTCTCGCCCTCAACTTCGATAAATCCAAAGCCCTTTCGATCGTTGAACCATTTAACTTTTCCTGTCATTGGAACCTCCATTAAGTTAAAAACCGCAGATCTAATGAGACACAAAAATATTTCCGCCTTTTTTCCGTTGCACTTTAAAAAAACAATAATTTTCGTTCTGCCCGGTATCTGGATCTGGGGGAGACAAAATCAATACAAGCCTCCCCCGCCCGGATTATATCCTCCTTTAGGCACGCAAAACGCATCCTGGACAGCAGCCCGCGCCCGCAGGCGGTCTTTTTCCGAAATGTCCTTCAAGTCGTGTATGGCTCGGGCATGATCGACCGCGGTCTTTAATACCTCCTCCGCATTCTCCCCACATGCCTCGAAGTCGCAATCAACACCTAGATCCCTGCATCTCAGAAGCTTTTCCATCGTAACTCTCTTTCTGCCCCTGACGGCCGAAAAAACGGGGCAAGTCCCATCTTTCAGTGTAAAATTAATCATTCCTTCTCCCGAAGACAAGCTTTAGGAAGAAGCAACGCCAAAGTGATGATCCTATCCGCCTGTCACAGCGGGAAATGACAGGCGACCTGATGGGCGCCGCCTATGTCCTTCAACTGCGGCTCGGTGGCAGGGTCGGTACAGAGCGCCGGTTTTCCCTTGGACTCGTATACCGGACACCTTGGGGCGAAGCGACAGCCGGAGGTCGGCCGCTCGAAATCGAATACGCCCCACCGACCCGCCTGGATGCTCCTGGCCTTTTGTGCGGTCTCTATGTTCTGTTTTTCGACCAGCGAAGACCAGAGGATATGGGTGTAGGGGTGCATCGCCTTATTCGCAATCCGGCCGGAAAGCCCTATCTCCACGATCTTACCCAGATACATCACCGCCACCTTATGGCTGATCAGTTCTACCACCCGAAGGTCATGCGAGATGAAGAGGTACGAGAGCCCGAGGCGCTTCTGAAGGTCCTGGAGCAGGTTCACAACCTGAGCCTGGATGGATACGTCGAGGGCGCTCGTGGGTTCGTCGGCAACAATGAATTTCGCGCCGACGGAGAGCACTCTGGCCAAGCCGACCCGCCTTTTTTCGCCGCCCGAGAGCTCATGTGGGAAGTTGGAGAGCTTGCTCTTTTTGAGGCTCACTTGTTCGAGCAGATCGCTTATACGCCTGTCCGCCTCGGCACCGCCGATCTTATGATGCACGGTGATCGCTTCGGAGAGAATATTGCGGATACGCATCTTGGGATTGAGCGCCGCGTCCAGGTCCTGGAAGATCATCTGCATCTGGCCCCGGAGCAGCGTGAGTTCGTCAGCCGGGAGGCTAGTGATGTCTTTTCCGTCGAAGATGACCTTTCCGGATGTCGGTTTTTCCAACCGCAGGATAGTCCTGCCAACGGTTGTCTTGCCGCAGCCGGATTCGCCGACCAGCCCCACGGTCTCGTTCTCCTTGAGATAAAAACTCACCCCGTCCACCGCGGGGATGGACTGCTGCCTATCCCTGAAGGAGGAGAAGAGCCCCTTCCGGTGGGTAAAATGTTTCTTGAGGTTTATGACCTCGAGGATCGTCTTCGGCATAAGAACCTTTATCTCAATGCAGCCGTAAAGCGCCAAAACAGACTTGGCGGATCTGTTCAATGCGCCGGCAAGGTTTAATCAAAATACAACCAGCACCTCACCTTATATCCCGACCCGATCTCTCGAAGATCAGGCTCATGGCGTATGCATTTCTCTCGAAGCCTCTCCGTCACCCGGCTGCATCGGCTGTAAAACCTGCACCCCTCAGGGATATTGATGGTGTCAAGCACGTCGCCCTCGATGGCCTGGAGATATCCCTTCTCCCTGATGTTCTGTGCGCTCGGGATGGATGCGAGGAGCGCCGATGTATAGGGATGTTTTGCCTCCTCCCCTTTTGACAGGATGTGTCTTGCCGGTCCGTACTCGAACACGGTGCCGCCGTACATGACGGCAACGCTGTCAGAAAGCCGCGAGAGGATGCTGATGTCGTGGCTGATTAGCATGGTCGTGATGCCAAGCTCGGACTTGAGCTCCCCGAGGAGATCGACGATCTTTGACTGGATCGTGGCGTCGAGGCCTGTTGTCGGCTCGTCCGCGATCAGGAGCGACGGTTCAGAGGCCAGGGCCATTGCGATCATGATCCGCTGACACATGCCGCCCGAGAGGCCGTAGGGATAATGGTCGAACCTGAGGCGAGGCGAGTCGATCTTCACCCGGTCGAGCCAGGTGAGGGCGCGCTCCTTAGCCTCCGGCTCGGTTTTTATGGATGTGTGGAGCCGGATGGCCTCGGTGATCTGTTTTCCGACGGGCGAGAAGGGGTTGAGCGACGACCCGGGATTCTGGAAGGTCATGGCGATCTCCTTGCCCCGCACCTTGTCCATGACGCGCTCGGCCTTCCGCTCCCAACCCACGACATCCTTGCTTACCTCCATGATCTTACCGTCCCTCATCGTGAGCTTCACGAAGTCCTTCAGGTCCTCGAGCAGGTTCTTCTGGATCCGGTCGGACTTGAGCTCGATCTTCCCGCTGATCACACCCGGCCCCGCGCCGATGAGCCCCAGAACCGACAGGGCGGTGATGCTTTTGCCGCTGCCGCTCTCGCCGACAACACCGAGCGTCTCCCCTTTCATGATCTCAAGGCTGACCCCATCCACGGAGCGGATGAAGGCCTGCTTGCTGCGGGAGTAGAAATAGGTGCGAAGGTCCTCAATCTTCAGGATCGGTACCGTTGTCATGAGCTCCTCTTGCCCTCCAGAATGTTGTTCAGCCCATCGCCGAGGAGGTGGAAACCGAGAATCGTGAACAGGATCGCCAGGGCAGGCGCGGTGGAGGGCCAGAACTTTCCCTGCATGAAGTAATTGGCCCCTGACTGCACCATATTTCCCCATGACGGCGTAGGCTCCTGCACGCCGAACCCGAGGTAGCTGAGCGACGTCTCCATCAGGATGGCTTCTGCCATACCCAGGGTTGCCCGGATGATCAGGAGCGACCTGCAGTTTTGCCACAGGATGTGCTTCAAGATAATGGTGCTCGTAGGCATCCCCAGGGCGATGTCAGCCTCAATGAAATTTTTCTGTTTCAGGAACTGGATCTTGCCCTTGATGAGCGACGCCACGGCCGGAACATTGGTGAGACCGACGACGAGCATAATGTAGTAGATATCGGGCTTGAACGCCGCAATGACGAGCAGGATGAGGACGAGGCGCGGGAAGGAATCCACTAGGTTCATGAAATAAGTAATACCTGTCTCGAGCTTCTCACCCCGGTAGCCGGACAGGACACCGAGGGCGGTGCCGACGGAGAGGGCGATGAAGATGGCGAGCAGGCCTGGCAGAAAGTAAGCCTGGATGCCTACGATCAGTCGAGAGAGCATGTCGCGTCCCATGAAGTCAGTGCCAAGCAAGCGGCCTGCGGTGCCCGGCGAGGCCATCATGAGCTGGAGGTCGATTTCCTGCGGATCACGAGGCAGGAGATTGAAGGAGCCGAGGAGGTAGGAGACCATGACGAGTGCGACAGTGAGCAGCCCGTAGCCGACGTAAGCTAGGTCGACCCCATCCGCTTTTTTCCAGAACGGCAGGTCCGAGAACTCGCCGATCACGCCGGATTTCTGAAAATAATGTTTCATATTGATACCAAGTCTTCTTTACCGCAAAGGCCCCAAAAACCCGAGGACAAAGCCGGGAAGGTGGCTCCTTCTTCTTTGATTCAGTTTTTTTAGATTCCGCATTCTATGCCTGCCGGCAGGCAGGCGCCATTCGCAATCCGAAATCGGAGATAAGATCATTCTTTGGAAGCTCTGGGATTCACAGCCACATACACCATGCTCTGGAACAGGCTGCCCATGCGCACGAAGACTGCGGCGAGGATCGCAATGCCCATGATCACCGGATAGTCCCGATCCTGTGCCGCCTGCCACGCCATCCTGCCCATGCCGGGCCAGTTGAACACCTGCTCGACGATCACGGCGCCGCCGAGGATGAACGGTATCTTCGAGGCGATCATCTCGGTCACGGGTATGAGCAGGGCCTCCTTGAATGAATGTTTCCACACCGAGCCGCCCTTGGCCCGAGCAGCGCGGATGTAGTCCTCAGCCATCACCCTGCCCATCTCCTGGCGAAGATAGCGAATGACCTCGCTGATCGTCCCGTTTCCCACGCCAAGTACAAAGATCGGCAGGAGCGGATAGAGCCAGCGGAACTTCTGCCCCGTGCTCGAGAACCCGAAGGCAAGAGGGAAAAGGCCGAGCTTATGCGTGAAGAAATAAATAGCGATGTAGCCGAGCCAGAAGACGGGTAAGGCAGAGATCACGTAGGAAAACATCGTCAGGGGCCATGATATTTTGTTCGTTCCGCGCACGGCTGAATAGAGCGCGATGGGCACTGCGATCAGGAGGGTAATGATCAGCGATCCGATCGTCAGGATAAGAGTGCTGAGCCCGACGCGCAGCACTTGGGAGAAGACCGGCAGGCCCGTGCGGATCGAGGTGCCGAAGTTGCCCGTGAGCATGCCCCCGAGCCAGGAGAGGTACTGCATATACCATGACCGGGACACGCCCATGGCCTCCCGCATCCCAGCTCTGGCCTCCGCCGAGGACAGTTGTCCTTCGAGGAGTACGCTGAAGGGGTCTCCGGGCGATGCGAAGAGGATGACGAAGACCACGAGGCTCACGCCGAGAAGCAAAAGCAGTGTAATCATCAATTCCCTGGACAGCACCAGGGCTATGGGGCGAATCGCTGAAAGCTTCATTGGCGGACAATCACTTTGAACTTTGGACTTACTTCTGGTCCTTCTCCTCAATGAACCAATCATCCGCGTACGAGAAGAACTTGTAAGGATGGATGGCCACGCGTCTCACCTTCTTGTGGTATGCCGCATAGTTGGTGAGAGTCCAGAGAAAAGTGTAGGGGTTCTCCTCTGCCAGGATCGCATGGAGCTTCCGGTTGATCGTCCGTCGCTTCTCGTGGTCGAGGGTGAGTTTGCTCTCGTTGATCAGGCCGTCCACTTCCGGGTTGGAGTATCCGCCGAAATTATTCTTCCACGAACCGATCTCACCGGAGTGGAATAGAGAAGAGATGTCCGCCGAATCATCAAAGACCCAGATCGCGAAGACAATGTCGAAGTCATGCTCGAGGAAGACGTCCTCCTTCCAGGCCTGCCACTCCTTGAACTCGACCTTGATGTCCGCACCGACGTTCTTGAGGTAGTTCTTGAATGCGAGCACCACGCGTTTCACGGCCTCGCTCTCCTTCTCGATCGGGACCTTGAGCGAGAGTGCCAGCCGCTTTCCGTCCTTCTGCATAAAGCCGTCAGCGGCGCGGCTGAAGCCCGCTTCTTGAAGGAGGGTTCTTGCCTTCTCAGGATCGAAAGGCAGGGGCTGCACGTCGAGGTTATAGGCCCAGCTCCCGGGCGCGAAGGGCCCGGAAATAATCGTTCCCTGGCCGTTGAAAAACGAGTCGAGCATTTCCTGACGGTTGACGGCGTGGGTAAAGGCTTTGCGCACGCGCTTGTCCGCAAGGAGCGGGTTCCGTACGTTGTACCCAAAGAACGAGTACGAAAGCGCATTGTACGGCTGGAGGATGAAGCGCTTGTCGCCCTGGATCTCGGGGAGGTCCCGCGGGTTCACCAGCACGATCATGTCGACCGCATTGAACATAAGCGCCTGGGTCATGATGTTCTGATCCGCAAAGGGCTTGGCGATGAGCTTGTCGACATGCGGTCTCCCCTTGAAGTAGTTTTCGTTCGCGCTGAGAATGATCTCACGCTCGGCGGTGATGTTCTTCAATAGATAGGGGCCGGTGCCAATAGGGCTCTGTACAAAATGATCGTTCCGCGTGAGGTAGAGCGGGTTGCTCGGCCCGTGCTTCGGGATCACCTTGAAGCTGAACTTGGCCAGGGCGTTCAGGATCGGCCGTTTCAGCGTGAACTTGACGGTGTAATCATCAAGCTTCTCGGCCGCCAAGATGAACTCGTACCGCACCTTGAGGGGGGTGATGGTCTTGGGATGCATCATGATCTTGTAGGTGAAGATCACGTCTTCTGCCGTGAAGGGCTTGGGTTCCTCTCCTTCTTTCGGATGCCACGTCACGTCCTTTCGGAGAAAAAAGGTATAGGTGCGGCCGTCGGCGGAGCAGTCCCATTTTTCTGCAAGCTCCGGGACGATCTCCTGCTTCTCGTTGATCCCGACCAAGCCGTTGAAGATGAGCTCCGTGAGTCGAAGTGAGATCATCTCGTTACTCGTAACGGGGTCGAGGGTCGCCGGCCTGCCGTACTCGCCGTAGCTCAAGCTGCCCCCGTCCGGCTTGCCGTCCTTCTTTCGGCCTGCCCCGACAGCAGTCGATGAAGCCATGGCTGTGGCAACAATAAGAAGTAGAACTACCAGTATTCGTTTCATAATGACCTCCTTATCGAAATTTGGAATTCGGAATGCCGAATGCGGAATATATAAAAATCAGGACTCTGCTTCGGTTCCTTCCGCAGCCCGAATTCCGAATTTTCTGTCATTAGTTGATCTTCACGTCCCCTGCGCTCTTGTGCTCCATGGCGTAAACGCCCTGCATGGCCTCCTGGATCTGGCGTACCTCCGGGAACTGCTTGCTCATCTCGAAATAGATCTCGAGGGCCTCGGAAAATTTCTTGGCTCGGTAGTAGGCCTCCGCAAGACCTGTGAGCAGGATAGGGTCATTCGATTCAATCTTGTTCTTATTACTCTTGTCGCGTCCGGCCTCCAGGTAGGAGATGGCTTTTGCATGATCCAGCCTGCCGAGATAGTAATGGCCGAGGGCGATGTATAGCTGAGAAGACCTTTTGCCCTCTGCGGCCTCGACCATGGCCGTGGCTTTCTGGAGCGCTTTTGGGGATTCCATTTTTATCCTGCTGCACGCAAAAAGGATCTCTGCGATCAGGTCCGGGTCATCCGGTTTCTTTTGTAGAAGCCCATCCCACACGGCCATTGCATCGGTCTGGCGGTTCTGCCCGTAGAGGTCGGCACCCTGCCACACCCTGATCCGGTCCTTGTAAGGCTCCGGCAACGCCGATGTGGCGATGAACGACGCCGCGGCCTTGGAAGACTGTTCGATCGAGGCGAACCGGGCGTATGTCTGACTGAGATAGAAGCCGGCTGCTTCCTTCACCTTCGGGTCGACGCTGGCCTTCTCCAGGTAGGCCGCGCTCGCCTGGCCGTAGAGGGTCGCCATGTCGTTGAGCAACGAAAGGTCGTAGAAATGGATCACCTTGGACTTCCCCAGGGTCTCCCGGTAAGAAAACGCTTTCAGATCTGAACCATCGAGCAGTTCCAGGCCCTTCTCGGTCTGCCCGTTCCCCCGGGCATAGATGGAAACAAGGTTCTTCACCATACGCATCGAAAGGGGTTTCTTGGACCTCTTCATCTCTGAGAGAATCCCTTCTGCGATAAAAAATGGGTTCTTGCCCACGAGTCCGGCCTTGCTGAACGCAGCCGCAAGCTCGGCCTTCACTTCGGGATCGGAAGTATCGATTCCTCTCCAGAGTTCGGTTGCCTTCGCCGGCTCGTTGTTCCGGGAATAGCCAAGCGCGAGGCTGATCTTCGCGATCGCCTGGTACCTCGGTTCCACGCCCCCGTTTGTTGAAAATTTTTTGAGATAGATTGATGCGGCGCCAGGCTTGCCCGACTCGGCAAGCGCTTGACCAAAGTAGAGGTCCACAAAACGGCTCCGGTCCCTGCCTTGGGCTGTGGAGAGTTTTTTGAGGTAGTCCTGCGACGCCACAACCGCCGCGTGATAAAGTTCGCGATGCAGCACGGCGTTTTTGAAATAGATCATGCCGAGTGCAAGGTTCGCGGCCCCCGTCTTGCCCGACTCGACGGAAGCGTTAGCTGCCCGCACCATGCTTGCCGCCTCACCGTAATGCCGCTTTTCATACAGTTTCATCGCCCGCGTCACCGCGTCATCGGCGGCAAAGGCCTGCACCGCGGCGATCAGAATGATCGGTGGAAGGAACAACCCGAAACGTCTCATTCGTGAACTCCTGCTACAATTACAGAGGCAATGAATCGTTTTACCGTTTCTTTCTCAATCCTTCAGTTTCATCATGTGGATCTGGTCCCACTGGTCGACCTGGGCACGGAAAGCGATCATCCCGTCCGCGGAGCATGCCACATCATGGTTCATCTTGGTGTCCGTTTTGACGGGCATGACCGTCTTCTCTTTGAGATCCGCTACATAGATCGGATTATATTCCTGCCGGTCGTTCTTCACAAAGACGATCCGGCTGCTGTCCGGCATCCATGCGGGTCCGACCTCGACGTCCGGAATGACATCCGCAGCCACGACCTTCGCAGCGAGCCCTTCTCCCTCGGTGGGGTCCGACCCGTCTGCGGCGATCACAACGATGGACCATGCATTGGGATCAGCTGCTAGGTTGTAATTCGAGTAAAAGGCGATCTTCTTCCCGTCCGGAGACCAGACAGGCCGCAGGTCATCATAGGGCCACGTCGTCAGTATTCTTAGGGACTCCGTGGGCTTCGCCACATCACCGATCAGGACGATGTGATGGTTCTCATTGCTGCCGTGCATCATCACAAGCCGTTTGCCCTCGGGAGACCACCGGGGATAAAGGTATGTGTCGCCTCCCTGCGTGAGCCTCGTGAGCACCCGGGTCCCGAGGTCCAGAAGATAGATATCGCCGCTGCCGGTGCGGCCGGACACGAGGACGAGGCGGTCGGCAACCGGAGACCAGTGGGCCTGTCCATCCTTTTCCTTATGGTGCGTCAGTCGGACGGGGGCGCCGTCACCCAGGTCCCGCAGGTAGATATCGTAATTTCCTTCCCCGCCGTTGCTCATGTACACGAACCGGTATTCATCGGGTGACCACGTGATCCCCGCGTTGTAGCTCGTCTCCTCGGACACGCCGGGGAAGAGGAAATTTGTCTCTTTTCCGTCATCGGAAAGCATGAAATAAACGGTCTGGATCAGCGTGCCATCACGAAGCGTGATGTGGATCTCTTTCTTATCTGCGATGCTCCGCTCGAACGCAATGAACGTGCCGCGCGGAGACCAGGCAGGATTCGAGTCGTTCCACCCTGATTCGATTTTCACAAGGGGTCTGACGAACAAGGGCTCGACCGGTTCAGCCTTCTTGTCCGGCGCCATCGCGTCCGATGTAGGATCGCCGGCTATCCCTGTGCGTGTCACGAGCGACAGAAACAGGATAGCCCAACCCAGAGCTCTGCCATACTTCCCAACCTTCACCCAGCCCTCCTCCAGAACGCATCAGAGGTTCCTGATCTGATCCCAGTATTTCTGCGCCGATTCCCTGGTTTGCTCAAAGGTGTTGTTTCCCTCGAACTTCTTGGGGAAGAAATCGAAGTACTCCCGCCAGGCGAGGTTGGCGTTATTCAAGATGTTGTTCTTCCGGGTGATCAGATAGAGCTTGTGGTATGAGAGTGCCGTATAGTAGTAGGTGTCATGCACGGCCTCGTCATAGTGCACGTTCGGGAAGAACCGTGTGTTCTGCTTCGCGATCTGCAGGTTATGGACCGCCTTGGCGAAGTTCTGCGCCGCCGCATCCTTGTCCTTCTGCACGAGAGCATTGCCCTTCTCATAATAGGCGTGCCCCAGGTTCATAAAAGCCACCGAAAACTGCTTGTACACGAGCTGCTGGTTCTCGGGCAGCGAGAGAACGTTCTCGAATTCCTTGATGGCGCTTTCATAGTCGCCCTTCTCGTCGAGGTAAATCCGGGCCAGGCGGTGGTGCGCCTCGGAGAAGTCCGGGTGCCCCTTCTCGCTACTCTTGTACGCCTGGATCGCCCCGTCGACATCGCCCTTCTGCTCGGACCGTTGGCCGATCTTTAGAAAGTCCTTGGGCAGAATGATCTTCCGGTCGCCGGTGCGGCTCTCTTCTTTCTTGGAGAACTCCACGACCTCCTCCCAGTCACGGAAGTCGCCGCCGACGGAAACCTTGACCGTATGGAAGCCGAGGGTCACCGGCTTCCCGTCGAGGATGGGCGTTCGCCCGATCTTGTCGGCGTCCAAGAACACATCGGCCGAAGATGGCTCGGAGTCGATCTTGAAGACCGCGTTGTTCACGGCGAGCACAAACTCCCTCGTTTCCTTGCTCTTTTCAATCTTGATCCTCTCGGTCACCTGCTGGTAGCCATGCCGGTAGAGCATGAGAGTAAAGTTCTTGTTGATGCGCACGGGCACCTCGGCCTTGCCATCGGGCCCCGTCGATCCCAGCCACTCATTGTTCACGTAGATATTGACAGCCGCAAGCGGCGATACGCCCGGAGCCAGGCCGCCCTTTGCGGAGAGGGTGAAATAGTTACGGCTTGCCTCTTCTTCGCCTTCTCGGTAGATGCGTCGAACGACCCTGTCGCCGACCACGATCTTTTCGTTTTTATTCAGCTCCTCGACCTCGGTCCACGAGCCGCTCTCTTCGGTCTTCTTGACCCTGAGCCTGCCGGTTTCGTGGTACCCCGACACTTTGCCTGCTTGATCGAGACGGGGGGCCATGAGGACGAAATCCGTCCCCTTGGCGATGCGGTATCCTGATTTGCCGAGGTTGATCCGGTATCGTTCGCCTTCGGAGGAGACCACCGTGCCCTCGAATGGGAAATGCTCGAGCACGGCATTCGTGATCTCCTTGGCTGCACTGCCGATATCGCCGGCCCCCTTGGCCCGCGTGATCTGGCTCAGGATGAGCTTACCGCCCGAGGTGTAGAACTTCGTCTCGATCAAGAGCCCCTTCTCGTCCTTGGCAACGCTGCCGAGGATGATCATGTCTACCTTCTTTTTGAGAGGAGTCTCGCGCCATCCCTTTGCAGTGATTTTTTCAATACTTAATTTTGCCTCCTTCATATCTGCACGGAGCGTTTCGGACGGCACCTCGCGGAAGCAGGTATGTTTGAAGAGCTGTGCGGCCACGGATGCCTCGGTCTGGCTGAGCACCTCTTTCAAGTCGGCGTTTGGTGTATTGCTAACGAACCGGTAGATCCCGGTGCGAATCGGTTTGGGGGTGGTGGGATAGAAATAGCGCTGGATATGGACCTCCCCTTCCAGGACGATCGAGGTCTTCCAGGTCTCGGGGATATAGCCGGTGGCCGAAAGGGTGAGCGGCACCTTCTTCCCCGGCTCGCCGTCATAGGTGTAGACGAGGATACCCTTGGCATCGGTTTTACCCACTTCCCTATTGCTGATGTTTACGGCGATGCCCGAAATACCGCTCGACTGGCCGTAGTCTTCCATGAGGGTGCTGACCGTGACCATCACACGCCTGGAGAGTGCGGCTTCGAGCTTCTGGCCGGGTTCTACCCGCCCGGTCTTGCGCCACGTCGCATAGCCCGGCTTGGTCACCGTGAGGTTCACGCCAGACTTGGGCTGGTCCTTAAAGTCGTAGACGAACACTCCCTGGGCGTCCGTCTTACCGATCTCTTTTCCCGCAGCCTTCACAATAGCGTCGGCGACCGGCGCGCCCTTTTCGGTAGCCGTGATCGTGACGTACCGCGTCGTTGCAAGGTCCGCATCGAACACGTACGTGTCAACCGTGCCGGACTTGGGCAACTTCATGACGAACGTACCCTTCCAGGGATTGATCCGGTACCCCGGCATCTCCTTGGAGACGATGACCTCAACCTCGACCCCCGGCTTCTTTTTTATAATCTTTGAAAAGATACCATCTGCACCGGTGAGGCCCTGCACCTCGTTGTCCACGGTCACCTTGGCCTGTGCCGCCGGCTGACCGTCCATGCGGGCCTTCACTTGGAGTTTCAGCTTCTCCCCCGAACAGGCAAAGAGCAGAGAGACTGCAAACATTATGAGACCTGTCTTTATAGGCTGCTTCATCATATGAGACCTCCTGAAAGAGCTACTTGTTAAAAAACAAAGAGTGATCCATTCGTGAAGATCACCATCTACTGTAACCGTGGCTTCGTGGCGAGACCGGGATTTTTACAATCCCATCACATCGTGGGCGGCTGGATGTTGACCTCGCCCGGGTTCACGATCTTGTCCTCGTCCGACTTGGAACCTTCAATGGTCTTGCGCTGACCCTCCGGGATCTTCTTGAGCTTGAACTCTACTTTCTTTCCGCCGAACTTGGTAACTTTGACCGTCTGGGTATCATTCATGTAGCCGATTCTGTTCGCCTCCACTTTGTACAGCCCCGGGATGATGTAGTCTTTAGCAGATTGGAACTTACCCGCGGGATCCGTGGCGACGGCCTGGGACGCCTTCTCCAGGGTCGTAGTTGTATTGATCATGTTCACCACGGTCCCCTGTGGGCTTTCTTTAGAAGGCGGAATGGGCTGCAGGTGCGCGTCTACAAGCTGGACCGTGCCGTAGATCTTAGGCGAGCAGGCCCCCACTGCCAGTATCATCACGGCAAACAGAACGGTCTTTGCGTAGTTCATGTCCCTGTCCTCCTTGAGTATGAGATTGGTTGCGGTGAAATGCAGGTATGTTCCGCAAATATGCAGTCTAAAGGATTCAACGGGGTTAAAGACGATGCATTTTTTATGCCATTGTCCCTTAGGTGATTTCCCAGATAACTTCTGTAATTACAGGGGCATATAGGAATAGTCGGAGTGCAGCAACGAGGTTGATTCCAAATTAAAGAGGCATTTTGTCAATTTTTTTGCAATTTTGTCAAACGCAATAATTGGAGAGGCAGACTTGTTTCAATGAAAAATGAATTCTATTTCCCAAAACCCATTAGTCGGAAAACAGATCAGGCGTTATTTCAACCGTCAATCCGTCGCTGTGCATCAACCGAGAGGCCAAACCCTGAATCTTCGGGAGTTCATACTCAAAGAAAAAACGGAAGACAAAAAATTTACCGTTATAAAAATTCGCCTCTGCCCCGGCCGGGCTATTCCTCAAGGCCTTCACCACTGCCGTGGCCTGAAGAAGCCATTGCCAGGCCACACTGATGATTCCAAAGAACTCTAAGTAGAGGGTGGCGTCAGCTAAGAAGACTTCAGGAGTTTTCTTTTTTTGCACATCCATCAGATAGGCGGTCACCTGCTGAAGCATTTCCAGCGACTGTTTGAGTTTCTGCGCATATGACTCAAGTTCCTTAAATTCTTCGGCTTGACGAGTGGTCTTTTGCACTTCCTCCAGATAGAGTTTGTAGGCCTTGCTGCCCTTCATCATGACGTTTCGACCCAGGAGGGTTAATCCATGTATACCCGTGGTGCCTTCATGGATCGGATGAATCCGTGCGTCCCGATAATATTGTTCTAAAGGATAGTCATCGCAGTAGCCCGACCCGCCCAGGCATTGTACGCCCTGGCTGATCGAGAGGATACCCATTTCCGATGGGTAGCTCTTGGCCACCGGAGTCAGGAGGTCTAACAAAAGCTCGTTTTTTTCCTTTTCTTCTCCGGTGAGAACGATGGCGAGATCGGCATATTTCGCACTCTGCATCAGCAAAGAGAGAGCGCCCTCTATTACGGAGCGTTGAAAAAGCAACATGCGCTTCACATCCGGGTGTTCGATAAGAGGAATTTGAGGCAGGGTGGGATCCTTGGTTGACAGTTTTCTTCCCTGAAGTCGCGTTTTGGTATACTCTAAGGCCGCATAATAGGCGGCCGAAGCAATGGCTGCAGCCCCTGCGCCCACCCCGATTCGCGCCTCGTTCATCATCTGAAACATAAGAAAGAGTCCTTGATGGGGTTCACCCACCAGGTAGCCTCGGCAGTTGTCGCTGTCCCCCATACTGAGTTGGGCAATAGGACATCCTCGATAACCGAGCTTGTGAAAAACTCCGGAGGTGGCTACATCGTTAAAAACCAATTGGCCTTTCTCGTCCATCCGCTTTTTGGGTACAACGAAAAGCGAAATGCCCTTGACACCGGCAGGGGCGCCTTGGATCTTGGCCAGCATGAGATGAACGACATTTTCGACTCCGTCATGGTCTCCAGCCGATATAAATATCTTTTGACCCTTAATCTTATAGTAGCCGTGATCCGTGGGTTCGGCCATCGTGGTAATGTCGGCAAGCGAACTTCCAGCTTCGGGTTCGGTTAGGGCCATGGTTCCCTGCCACTTTCCTGCAAGCATCTTGGGAAGATAGGTTTTCTTCAGGTCCTCTTTTCCAAAGTTTAGAATGAGACGGGCGGCTCCTGTAGTCAACCCGGTATAGGCCGCAGCGGAATAATTCGCTGCACAAAAAATGAATCTGGACCCCATGGTGATCATTTGAGGAAGCTGCTGCCCTCCCCACTCGAAAGGGATATCGTCCCCAATCCAGCCACCTGTGCCGGATTCCTCTAAAAGCTTTTTTACCGAGGAGTGAACCTTGATGTGATCACCCACCAATTCCGGGGGATTCTTGTCCATTTCCTGACAGATAGGCCAAAGAAGCCCCTCGGCCAGTTCCATCGCTGCCTTTAAGACCATATCAAGCATTTTGCCATCGTATTCTTTATAGTATTCGTATTGGGTCAGCGAGGCGACATCAAAGACTTCATGAAGCAAGAACTTCAAATTCCTTTCGCTGACAAACTTGGATGCCATCTTCGTATCCTCCTGTCTCCTTAAAGAGCAATATTATGAAAATGAATAACGGTTTAAATCCAAAGAGCCCTTCAGGGAGCAAAGACTTTCTCCAGCTGAAAGGCCTTATACCTTCTAACCTTATCAGGAGTTATTATCAAGAGCCTGCAGGGACCCAAATCCCGATTTAGAAGCCGAAGGCATGACCCCTTCGTGCATGGGTTCGAATTCATCATTTAAAATCAGACGGGCTTGAATGCCTCCAGGCCTTCGAGGAAGTCGAGCATCTTGAGGTAGAGAAGATCTCTCTTTCTCAGAATCTCTTCTTCACTCCGTCCGCCATAATCATAAATGCCCTTAGAGGTACTTGCACCTAAATGTCCCTGTCTCACCTTTTCTTCGATGAGGGGGTTTTCCGTTGCTGTGCCCTTCGTCATGTCATGGATCAAATTGAGTCCGGTAAAATCCAAGCTCTGGACGACGCCCACGATGGGCAGCCGTATTCCGAGACTGGTCTTCACAGCTAAATCGATCTGCTCAGGAGTGGCCCAGCCGTTCGTAATCATTTCCAGGACAGTTCTGACAATCGCATTCTGGACCCGGTTGACGATGAAGCGCTGAACGAATTGCTTCATGACTAGGGGTTTTTTGCCGATCCTCTCCATCAATCCTGCGGCAAATTGCAGAACATCGGGAGTGGTCGCCGGTCCGGGAACCACTTCCACCAGGGGAATGATATGAGGGGGGGCAAACCAGTGGGTGACCACAAGACGGGAAGGATTTTTGACCTCTATGATTTTGAAGATCTCCAGACCTGAGGTGTTACTGGCTAGGACCACGTTTTCGGGGCATGTGGCTTCCAATTGCGCAAAAACTTTCTTCTTGACTTTGGGAATTTCGGCTACTGCCTCAAGAACGAAATCCACTTCCCTGACTGCAGCGGCCAGGTCTATCGTCGGACGGATCCGGTCCAGAATTGCCGGGATCTTCTGAGGACTCACCCGTCCGCAATCGGCCAGGGTCTGCAGATTCGACTTCACCAATTTGAGCGCATGAACCAGAAGGTCATTCTTTAAATCAACCAACTGTACCAGAATGCCCGCCTGGGCGAAGACCTGGGCGATGGAATGGCCCATCACTCCAGCCCCGATCACAGCGACCCGTTTAACATTTTTGGGATCCATTTATTTATCGCCTCCTTATCTTCCGTGCATTTTCCGATCTATTCCGGAGAAATTTTCGCTCCCATGATAACTATATTTTCTCCCTTGGTCAACGATCGTGGTCAACGGTCACATGTCGAATGCTGTACCTTGAATTAGAGGTAATTGCAGGTTACAATATATCATACAAATTCTATGTATATTGTATGAAATGATAATGACCTGATATTATTTGAGAATTCCTCTATAGATTACATATGGGCGGCCTGTTTAAACCTATCATCCTTGCTTTCTGTTGCCATTGGTGAAGCTATGCAGGTGCTGATCTCGCCGGTTCGGCGAGGCTAAAATACGCTGCTAATGTCTTGCCTATTCGTGTCATGTGCAGTGGGAGAATATCTCCTCACTTCATCCTCAAGGCTTTCCAGGAAGGGGCGGACGGTGTCTTGATAGCGGGCTGCCATATTGGGAGCTGCCATTATGGAAAGGGTAATTACATCACGGCCAAGAGAGTGGCGGTGATAAAAGACCTCCTTGGATTTGTTGGCCTTTCTCCTAAACGATTGAGGCTGGAATGGATTGCAACTTCCGAAAGCAATAAGTTTGCTAATGTCGTTAGTGATTTTACCCGGGAGATTAATGAACTCGGTCCTTCCCCTCTGAGGAAGCTGTCCTTAAAGAAAAAACCGGAGCGAATGAAGGAACAGCTTGCGTCGCAGCCATAAAGGAATCGATGGATAAGACCAGAGAGAAGATGGCGAGAATGTTGGATGAGGCAGTGGTCTCCGGAATATTGGGCCTGGGACTGAGACATCGTCATCCTGTCCCTTATCTCTTCACGGATTCAGCCTCTTTGAAGGATTGGGTTGTCGGTGAGACCGAACGATATCCCATCACTAAAATTCTCATTCGGATCGCAAAAAAACACCCCGACGAAACCTTTGGGGTTGTGGTCCGGGGATGCGAAGGGCGATCCTTGATCGAGCTTTTTAAAAACCATCAACTTCGCTCCGAGAAGATAAAGGCGATCGGGATCGTTTGCAGTCAAGAATTGGCAAAACGATGTCGGTGTGATCGGCCGTTTCCTTCGGAGATGGAGGAGGGCGAGCTGGCCAAACCGATAGAAGACCTCTCTGACATTGCGGAGGTTGAGAGCCTTCCAGAGGAAGAGCGATTTCAATATTGGATGAAGCAGTTCGGGAAATGTATCAAATGCTATGGATGTCGTAACGTCTGCCCGGCTTGCTTCTGTCCTGTCTGCACATTGGAGGACCCTTCTCTGATCAAACCAGGTGGAATGCCTCCCGAAATTCCAATCTTCCATCTCCACAAAGCTTTTCACATGGCTGACCGGTGCATTGATTGTGGCCTCTGTGAGGAAGCATGCCCGATGAGTATTCCGGTGAGAAGGCTCTATCGGAGAGTCCGTAAATCGGTGAAGGATCTTTTTGGATATGTCCCGGGTGAAAAGGAGGATGAGAAAGGTCCTTTGGAGTTTTTGGGAGACGGCAGTTATGAGCTACCCGGCGCTGGAAGGTGAGTTCAAATGTTGAGACGGTTCAACAGGTGGGTGGGCATCCAAAGTTTTAGAGAGCGATCATTACTTAATTTAATGGATAATCATTGTTGTCGGTTGCAGGTGTGTGTGAAAAATATGTCGGGGCTTCTGAACCCATTCATTCGAAGGTTCCGCTCTAAAACTTTTTCAGCCCACCGCCTTTTTCCGGGACCTTTAAATGCAACGGATGGATAAGCCATGCTGAGTTACGAGACCATTCTAACGACTTGTACATACTGTGGTTGCGGTTGTGGCCTTCTTCTCGAGGTCCTCGATGGAGAGGTGGTGGGGACTCTCCCGCAAAAGGATCATCCCGTCAGTGAGGGGAAGCTTTGCATTAAGGGATGGAATGCCCACGAATTCATCCATGATCAGGGAAGACTGAAGGAACCTCTTTTGAGAAAGGACGGCTTGCTGAAAAAGGCATCTTGGGAAGAGGCCTTTGATGAAGTCGCTTTTCGCCTCAAGAGAATCAAGGAAGAAAGTGGGTCAGATAGCATCGCAGGTTTGACCTCAGCCAAATGTACCAATGAGGAGAACTATCTTTTTCAAAAGTGGATGAGAGCAGTGATCGGGACAAATAATGTGGATCACTGTGCTCGTCTCTGACACTCCTCCACGGTGGCTGGTCTAGCCAAATCATTTGGAAGCGGGGCCATGACCAATGCGATTCCGGAGCTGGAAGATTCGGACTGTATCTTAATCACAGGGTCTAACACGACAGAGGCCCATCCTCTTGTGGCGAGCCGGATCTTGAAGGCAAAAGAAAAAGGTGCGAAGTTGATCGTTATCGATCCAAGAAGGACACAAATGGCCCGTTACGCCGATGTCTTTGTTCGGCAGCGATTAGGCACCGACGTCGCATGGATCAATGGGATCATGCACATCATTCTTAAGGAGGGGTGGGAGAGTAAAGAATTCGTCGGAGCCCGTACCGAGGGATTCGATGAACTGAAGAGGGAGCTTGAGAACTATCCTCCGGAAAAGGTCGAAGAGATCACCGGTATCTCGAAAACCGATTTGAGGGAGATTGCTCGAACCTTTGCGAAAGCTAAAAGGGGGAGTATCGTATATGCGATGGGAATCACCCAGCATGTAACGGGAACCGACAATGTTCTCTCTCTTGCCAATTTGGCAATGCTCACCGGGAACATTGGAAGGCTGAGCACAGGCGTCAATCCCCTTCGGGGTCAGAATAATGTCCAGGGTGCCTGTGACATGGGTGGGCTTCCCAATGTTTATACGGGGTATCAGAGTGTGGCCGATGAGGGGGTGGCCAAAAAATTTGAGGAGACCTGGAATACGCGTCTTTCGAGGAAACCCGGTCTCACCATGATGGAGATCTTTCAGGCCATCGATGAAGGAAAAGTAAAGGCACTCTACATCATGGGTGAAAACCCGCTGGTGAGTGACCCGGATCTTCATCATGCGGAGAAGATTTTAAAGAAATTGGAACTGCTGGTTGTCCAGGACATCTTCCTCACAGAAACCGCCAAGATCGGCCATGTCGTTCTTCCGGGGGCAAGCTTTGCAGAGAAGGAAGGAACCTTCACTTCTACGGATCGCAGGGTTCAGAGGGTTAGAAAGGCGATTGAACCGCTGGGAAAAGCGAAACAGGACTGGCAGATCATTTCCAGTATTGCCCAGAAAATGGGGGCTCGGGGTTTTGAGCATTCTTGCCCTGAGGAAATCTTCGACGAGATGAGAAAGCTTACTCCTATTTATCAAGGAATCACATACGAGAAGGTAGAGAAAGATGGAGTTCAATGGCCCTGTCGAACTCCTGAGGACAAGGGAACTTCATTCCTTCACAAAGATCAGTTCTCAAAAGGTAAAGGATCCTTCTTCCCGGTCCCGTATCGGGAGCCTGCGGAACTGGTCGATGAAGAGTTTCCTTTCTGGCTGACTACAGGAAGGATGGGTTTCCACTATCATACAAGGACGATGACCGGAGTTTCTCCATCTTTGCAGAAGGAGGCAGAGGAGGGATTTATGGAGATCAATCCCTTCGACGCCACCCGCCTGGGAGTTCAAGAAGGGGAGCGGGTAAGAGTCATTTCTCGAAGGGGTGAGATTGAGACCAAGGTGACGTTAACGTTCAGCGTTGGTCGAAATGTCGTCTTCATTCCCTTCCATTTTGTTGAAAGCGCGGCCAATGCTTTGACGAATAGAGCCTTCGATCCTGTGGCGAAGATCCCTGAATATAAGGTTTGTGCCGTCAAAGTGGAGAAGATCGAAGAAAGGATAAATGCCTGATGTCAAGAGTCGGTGTTTTTGTCTGCCACTGAGGAACGAATATCGCGTCCGTGGTTGACGTGAAGGCAGTGGTGGAAGCAGTCAAAGAATTTTCAGAGGTGGCTTATGCCACGGACCTCCCCTATACGTGCTCCAGCCAGGGGCAGGGAGTGATCAAGGACGCCATCCAAAAGCATCGTCTGGATCGAATAGTCGTTTCGTCCTGCAGCCCGAGGATGCATGAGATTACTTTTCAGCGGTGTATCGAAGCCGGAGGACTGAACCGGTATCTCTTTGAAATGGCCAATATTCGAGAGCAGGTCTCCTGGGTGACCTTGGATAAAGAAGAGGCGACCCAGAAAGCAATCCGGTTGACAGAGATGGCTATCTCAAAGGCTTCACAACTTCAATCCCTGACACCGCTGAAATCTCCCGTAGAAAAACGCGTTTTGGTAATCGGAGGAGGTATCTCCGGCATTCAGGCTGCGCTGGACGTTAGCCTAGCAGGATACAAAGTCACTCTCGTGGAAAAACTTCCAACCCTGGGTGGGCGGATGGCCCAGCTGGAGAAAACTTTTCCGACCCTCGACTGCTCTGCCTGAATACTTGCGCCAAGGATGACGGAGTCATCCAACGATGAAAATATTGAGATTCTTACCTACTCTGAAGTGGTCGATGTGAAGGGCTATGTGGGCAACTTCGATGTGACCATCCGAAAGAAACCCCGTTATGTGGATATGTCCAAATGCACAGCCTGTGCAGATTGTGTCAGCCAGTGTCCGGTCTCCCTTTCGAGCGAATTCAATCTGGGACTCGGAAAAAGAAAAGCGATCTATCTTCCTTTTCCCCAGGCGGTTCCTCTCAAATATACGATCGACCGACGCGGCACGCCTCCCTGTGAAGCTTCCTGCCCGATTCACGTCAATGCTCAGGGATACATTGCTCTTATCTCGGCGGGAAAGTTCGAAGAAGCCCTGGCACTGGTTAGGGAGAAGAATCCATTTCCGGGCATTACGGGTCGAATATGCACCCGTCCTTGCGAGGGAGCTTGCCGGAGAAAGGAAGTGGATGAATCGGTTGCCATTGACGCCCTGAAGCGTTATCTCTCAGACCATGACGAAAATGGGAAGATCAATGTTCCCATGCCTGAAGAAAATGGGAAGAAAGTAGCTATTGTAGGATCAGGGCCTACTGGTTTGCTCGCGGCCCATGACCTGAGAAAGAAGGGTTACGGTGTCACCCTCTTTGAGGCTCTTCCCGTAGCCGGAGGGATGCTTGCCGTTGCCATACCTGAATACCGGCTGCCTCGTACGATCCTGAACAAAGAGGTCGAATATCTTCTTGGAATGGGCGTTCAGTTAAAGCTCAATACCCCGATTGGCCCAGGCCTCTCCTTGAAAGACCTCAAAACTCGGGGGTATCAAGCCATCTTTGTCGCGACAGGGGCCCATCGGAGCAGAAAGCTTGGCCTCGAGGGAGAGAGTGCCCGAGGTGTCATCCATGCTGTCGATTTTCTAAAAAGAGTGGCTCTTGGTGAATCGGTGAAAGTAGGAGAGAAGGCGATTGTTGTTGGAGGGGGCAACGCAGCGATTGATGCAGCGAGGACTGCGCTTCGTCTCGGTTCACGGGAGGTCACAATCGTCTATCGCCGAACCCGCAACGAAATGCCCGCTCAGATCGAGGAGATTGAAGAAGCCGAAGAGGAAGGAATTAAGATGGAGTATCTCACCGCTCCAACGCGACTGATCGTTGAAGAGGGAGCTGTTCGAGGAATAGAGTGCTGCCGGATGGAATTGAAGGAACTGGATGAATCCGGCCGACCCAGACCTGTGCCCATTCTTGGCTCTGAGTTTAGAA
The DNA here is from genome assembly GCA_049684675.1 of Thermodesulfobacteriota bacterium. Lineage (GTDB taxonomy): Bacteria > Desulfobacterota > BSN033 > BSN033 > UBA1163 > UBA1163. The sequence goes on from JBAVGF010000308.1 coordinate 36,568, forward strand.
TCGAAGCGGATACGATCATTCCTGCGATCAGCCAATCGCCTGATCTGTCTTTCCTTTCCGAAACGGATGGTTTCAGGATGTCCCCTTCGGGAACCATTGAAGCCGACGCTCTCACCCTTGAGACGGGTGTGGAAGGAATCTTTGCGGGGGGCGATCTGGTAACCGGTCCGCAGACATATATCGATGCCATGGCTGCGGGTCGAAAGGCAGCCATCTCCATTGACCGCTACCTCAAAGGAGAGGATCTGAACGAGGGCCGAGAAAAGGAAGGGACTCAGAAAGATTATATTCAAATCGATGTCGACGGAGTCGAATACCGAGAGAGGGCCTCCGTGGTGACCCTCCCCCCCGAAAGGAGAAGAAGAAGCTTTGACGAGGTGAACGCCGGCCTTCGAGAAGACGACGTGATCCGGGAGGCAGAACGCTGCCTCAATTGCGGAGGATGCTCAGCCTGCGGAGAATGTTCAAAGTACTGTCAGCCCAAGGCCGTGGATTATGAGATGAAGGAGGAATGGGTTGAACGTAAAGTCGGAGCCATTATCGTTGCGACCGGCTTTACCCAGTTCGACCTTCGGATGTACGGAGAATATGGCGGAGGCCGCTTCAAGGATGTGATTACAGGTCTTCATCTGGAAAGAATGCTCGATAGTACGGGGCCTACCGGAGGCCATGTGATTCGGCCTTCCAATGGCAAGGAGGCGAAGCATATCGTCTTCATTCAGTGTGTCGGATCCAGGGACGAATCAAAAGGCGTTCCCTACTGTTCCAGGGTCTGCTGTATGTACACAGCGAAACAGACGATCCTTCTCAAAGACCATTTTCCAGAGAGCCAATCGTATGTTTTCTATATTGATATACGGGCAAGCGGGAAGAATTACGAAGAGTTTGTCAAGCGAGCCCAACGGGAGTATGGAACGATCTATATTCGGGGGAGGGTTTCAAAAATTTATGAAAAAGGTGACAAGCTCATTGTCCGAGGGGTAGATACCTTAGTGGGAAAACAGGTGGAGGTTGAGGCCGACTTAGTCGTATTGGCCACCGCTGTCGTTCCCCAGGCCAGTGCCTCAGAGTTGGCGAGGCTCTTGAACATTCCCTCTGATCAATATGGTTTTTATACGGAGTGCCATCCCAAACTTCAACCTGTCGAGGTGGTGACCAAAGGGATCTTCCTGACCGGTTCCTGTCAGTTTCCAAAAGATATTCCTGAATCCATCGCCACGACAGGTGCTGCCTCGGTCAGAGCCTGTGAGATTCTCTCCAAGGACGAATTGGTTCTCGACCCGAGAATTGCTTTTGTGGATGAGGAGGTCTGTAGCGGTTGTCTCAATTGTGTTGGAGTCTGCCCCTTCAAAGCCATCCAACCCAAAGAAGTTGAGGGGAAGATCGTTGCGTACGTCCTCCCTACGCTCTGTCACGGCTGCGGAAATTGTGCGGCCACCTGCCGGACAAGCGCTGCCAATGTCCAGGGGTTTACCGACGACCAGATCAACGCCCAAGTGGCTTCGGTCTTCGAGGTTCTCAGAAAGGAGCACCTCCTTGAGCTATCTGAATGAAAAGGGGATTCACGGCTTTAAGGATCGGATACTGAAGCTGAGCGGTGAGGATGTCTCCCGGTGCACCCAGTGCGGAAAATGCACTGCCGGATGTCCGATCTCTCCAGAGATGGATCTTCAGCCGAATCAGGTGATTCATCTGATCCAAATCAATGACCCGGAAACCGTGCTCCGATGCCGAACGATATGGCTCTGCGCTTCTTGTCAGACCTGCTCTGCTCGATGTCCGGACGAGATCGATGTCGCACAAATTATGGATTCACTGAGAAAATTGGCAGTGGAAGAAAAGGTTTCAATCGGTGAGGGAAACGGAATGAAATTTAATGAGTTCTTTCTCGATTCGATTCGGAAGAGGGGGCGTGTCAACGAAATGGAGATATTATTGCGTTATAATCTGGCCACCCATCAGCCCTTCAAAGATTCTCATCTGGGACTGGTGATGCTCGCCAAAAGGAAGTTAAGTTTTTCAAACCGTAAGATTAAGGGAGTGGGTCTGATCAAAGAGATCTTTAAGAATAGTAGGCGATTCATTAAGGAATAGCGCCATGCGGGTAGGATATTATCCAGGTTGTTCCCTTGAGAGCAGTGCAAAAGAGTTTGATCTCTCCCTTAGGGCGATCTTTGAGGTGATGGAGATATCTCTGCAGGAGATCCCCGACTGGAACTGTTGTGGAGCAAGTCCGGCTCACTCCCTCAATGAAGAACTTAGTATGGCCTTGCCTTACAGGAACTTGGTGAAGGCTGAAGAGGCCGGTTTAAGGAAGATTCTATCTCCTTGCCCTGCCTGCTATAGCCATATGAGACACACCCATGAAAAGGTAGCACTGGACCGTTCTCTTGGAGATCGACTTCAGCAGATTGTGGGAAAGGGATATCAAGGAAGTTCGGAAGCGAAGCATCTTTTGGACTTCATCAAGGAGGACGTCGGACTGGGACAATTGAAGTCGAGCATGAAGCGTTCTCTCAAGGGATTGAGAGTAGCCAGCTATTACGGGTGTCTGACACGGCTGCCCGGAGTAAACTTAGACGATGTTGAGAATCCGGTGATCCTAGATGAGATCGTGGGAGTCCTTGGAGGAAAATCACTTGACTGGTCTCATAAGACGGAATGTTGTGGGGCAAGTCTTTCATTGACACAGACAGAGATTGCCCTCAGGCTGGTCCGCTCTATTTTAGAAGCAGCTGAAGAGAAAGGAGCAGAGTGCATTGCCGTTGTTTGTCCCCTTTGCCAATCCAACTTAGATGCCCGACAGGGCGTCGTCTATAAGAACAAAATGCCCATCTTCTACATCACGCAGTTAATCGGGTTAGCTCAGGGACTTGGCTATGCCAAGCTGGGGCTGGACGGACTGATCGTAAGCCCCCGTGACCTCCTTCGGAAAAGAGGGATCATCGAAAAATAGAACCAGCCAACAGTGGATCCTCACAACTCATCAGTTAAGCTTGCAGTTGCAAAAAAACATTTCTAAAGGCGGTTAGGTGTGCTGAGAAAGCCTTACAGCGGAACCTTTTAGCAGTTTGCCACTATGCTTCCAACCACATTACAAAAGCCACATTGGGCGAAATTGCATATTACCCATAAGAAATAGTAAAGAACCGGTTGGTAAGGGTTTTAGAAGTACACTCAACCGCCTTCTTATTGCAACATTAAGGTTAGATATCGTCAACGAGACTCCTGATGACCTTCATATTTTTCAGGTCTTCGACAGTATCCTTCCTCGGGGTTTCCATAATCCCGGGGAGGTGCCTTAACAAAAGATGGTTGACCAGATTTCTAAACCCTTCTAGTCCGATATATCCCTCACCAATATGCCAATGTCGATCTTTTCTCGACCCCAAAGGAGTCTTTGAATCGTTGAGATGGAGGAGATGGAGTCGTTTCAGGCCAATCGTTTGATCGAATTTTTCCAGGGTCCTATCCATTCCATTTTTATCAGAGAGGTCATAGCCCGCCTCGAAAGTGTGGGCGGTGTCGAGACAGACCCCCATTCTTTGATGGTCGTGAACTCCCTCTATGATTTTCTTGATCTGATCAAAGGTGTATCCGATCTCCGTCCCTTGTCCTGCCGTATTCTCCATGAGGAGAATGACCCCATTCTTCACCTTTTCAAAGGCCTGATCAATCCCCTGTGAGACGGCGTCAATGGCTTGATCTTCTGAGGATTCCATCCGGTGACCGATATGCATGATCAGGTATTGGGCTCCCAGTTGTTCCGCCCTTTGAAGGTCTGTGGCGATGGAATGGATTGACCGTTTGTAGAATTTTGACTTGGAGGAAGCAATATTGGGTAGGTAGGGCATGTGGAGAAAGATGGGGAAAAGGACAGGGGATTGAATAGATGACCGGAATGCTTTTACCTCCCTCTTCTTCAGGGGAGAATATTTCCATCCCCTCGGGTTTCTGGAGAATAACTGGATGGTTTCGCAGCCTCTGACATGGGCTCTTTCAACCACCTTTGAAAACCCTCCGGCAATGGAAATATGGAACCCAAATCGCATCGATGCCCCTTGAAGAAGGATTAATTGGAAGTTACAATAAGATATGTAAATGTTTCACCTATTGTCAATAAGAAATTGAAGGAAAAGTGTGATTTTTCGCTTGACAAAAGTAAGCGCTTAGTTTACGACGGAAGCGTCCGAATAAAAAAATCCACAAGTGATTTAAGAGCCTTTTTCCCTCAGTCGAGTCAAGGAATATAGATTTATGTTCCTCAGGGTTTCTTTATACATTTCGTCGGTCATTTTTCTGCTCGGTCTGATTTATAAGGTGGCCGGCTGGTTCCGATACAGGATCGGGATAAGGGCAGGAGAGATTTCAACCTTCACAAGGGTTCTTTCTGCCGTCAAGGGAATCCTCTCCACACTTTTCAGCGCCAAAATTCTTACTCTGTTGAAAGTCTTTGTTCTCGATGTACTGCTTCAATTCAGGATATTGAGGGAGGACTTTCTCAGATGGATCATGCACATTTTTATCTACGGCGGTTTCATGCTTCTCCTCCTGATGCATGCCTTGGACAAAACCATCACCGTTGCCCTATGGAAAAACTATTACCCCACGGTCAATCCCTTTATGTTTTTGAGAGATCTATTCGGCGCCATGGTCATCGTTGGAGTGATCATTGCGATTTATCGCCGATTCATCTTGAAGGTGCCCCGGATGTTCAGCAATGCGATGGATGTTTATGCCATCCTCATCGTGGCCATCATTATGTTTTCCGGTATCTTTTTAGAAGCCACCAAAATGGTTGCCTATTCCGATTATAAGAGGATGGTGGATGAATATTCTGGTTTGAGTGATCCCCAAGAGCTCAAGTCTTTGGAAGCCTATTGGGTGAAGGAATTCGGAGTCGTTTCCCCAAATTTGAAAGGGCCCTTTGATGAAAAGATATTAGGGAAAGGCAAAAAATTGCATCAATCGAGTTGTGAAGGGTGCCATGCCCGGCCCCAGTGGGCATTTACCGGTTATGGAGCGGCCAAGATCATCAGCCCTATCGGTCTTGGCATTGACAGGGCCCGTCTGCCCAGTGTGCTTTGGTACATCCATGTCTTAGCCTGTTTGGCAGGTCTTGCTTATCTTCCCTTCAGCAAAATGTTCCATATCTTTGCCAGTTCGATAAGCCTCCTTGCCAATGGAGTAATCGGAAAAGAAAAATTGGCTCCAGCGAACAGAGCCACTCTCCAAGCGATGGAGCTGGATGCCTGCACGCATTGCGGAACCTGCAGTTTGAGGTGTTCGGTGATCATGGCCTTTGAAGAAATTGCGAATATGAATATTTTCCCTTCTGAAAAGATCGCCTCCCTCCAGGCGCTTGCCTCTGGTAAGAAATTGAGCCCGCAGGAGCTGGGGCATATTCAAGAGGGGGTCTATCTCTGTTCCAATTGCTACCGTTGCACGGTGGTCTGTCCGGCAGGGATCAACCTTCAGGATTTGTGGTTTAGCGTCAGAGAGACTCTTCTTCAGAAGGGATACCCAGAAGTTCTCGTTCTCTCTCCGCTCTCTTTCTACCGTGGTTTAATGAAGGAAGAAACGGTTCCGAGAGATTACGAGAAGCCCTTGATCCAGGCGAGAGAGGCCATTGCCGCTCGATGTGATTTGATGAAGAGGAAGGATAAGGTCTTGCCTCTGACGTCCACGAATAGACAATTACAGAGCGGGCTCAATCTTTCTGCCCAGGCAAAGACCTTCTCGGCTTGCTTTGGCTGTCAGACCTGTACGAACGTCTGTCCTGTGGTGGGCAATTATGAAAATCCTCAGGAAGCCCTTGGGCTGCTGCCTCACCAAATCATGCATGCGGCTGGTTTGGGCTTGAGGGATCTTGCCTTTGGGTCAAATATGCTTTGGGATTGTTTGACCTGTTATCAGTGTCAGGAACAATGTCCGCAAGGGGTCCACGTCACGGATGTGCTTTACGAACTAAAGAATTTGGCGGTCAAACGAGCGAGGGAGGAGATCCTGCAGCCCGTGGGAAGAAAATAATGGAATTTGCCTTATTTCTCGGTTGTACCATCCCAGCCCGTCTCAATCAGTACGAATCTTCCTCTAGGGCTGTTCTCAAAAAGCTCGGGGTGGGATTGGTCGATATCCGGGAATTTAACTGCTGCGGATATCCCCTGAGGAACATCGACTTCAAAGTATTCCTCCTCTCTTCGGCGAGAAATCTGGCCCTGGCCGAAAAGAAGAATCTGGATGTGATGACGTTGTGCCAGTGTTGCTACGGCAGCCTCAAAAAGGCAGACTTTCTTATGAAGGAGAATGCTACCTTAAAGAAAGAAGTCAATACGACCCTCGAGAAAGAGGGTCTGAAATACGAGGGAAGGAGTGAGGTGAAACACCTCCTCTCCGTTCTTCACAAAGGAATAGGCATCGAATCGATCAAAGGGAAGATGTCAACGACCTTTAAGGGGCTTCGGATCGCCACCCATTACGGATGCCATGCCCTAAGGCCCAGCCAGGTTGTGGAATTTGATAATCCCCTTGCTCCTACCCTGTTTGATGAACTGGTTGAAGCGACCGGTGCTGAGAGCGTTGAATGGCAAATGAAACTCGAATGCTGCGGGGCTCCCTTATGGGGAATCAATGATCAGCTGTCCATGGATTTGACTTTAAAAAAACTGAAGGATGGCAGGAAATCGGGTGCGGATTATATCTGTGCGGCCTGTCCATACTGCCACATTCAGTTCGACAAGGTCCAGAAGATGATACTCTCTCAAAGGAATGTGAACCACCCTCTTCCCTCCATTCTCTATACACAGCTTCTTGGCCTGAGCATGGGCGTCGACAAGAAGGCCCTTGGATTGGAGATGAACGAGATTCGTATCGGCGGGATTGAAGAATTATTAAAGAGTGAAAGAGATTTAGCCGAGGAGAAAGAAACCAAGAAGGAGAAAGAATCAACAAAGCAGTAGTTTTTTCGATCGTTGAAGGCAGGAGTCAAGATGACACAGAATAGGATCGGTTCAGTCATGGTGGTCGGTGGGGGCATCGTCGGGATGCAGGCGGCATTGGATCTTGCCAATTCCGGCTATTATGTCTACCTTGTGGAGAGGTCCTCCTCCATCGGTGGTTTGATGTCCCAATTGGACAAGACCTTCCCCACCAATGACTGCTCCATGTGAATCCTCTCGCCCAAACTGGTCGAGGTCGGCCGGCATCTCAACATTGAGCTTCTCACCCTCTCCGAGGTGATAAGCGTTTCCGGGGAAGAGGGAAATTTTGAAGTAAAAGTGGTTCAATCCCCGCGCTATGTGGACATGGCGAAATGCATTGCCTGCGGTCTCTGCGCTGAAAAATGCCCGACCAAAATCGACAATGAATATGATGCGGGCCTTGCTAAGCGAAAATCGATCCATGTCAAGTACGCCCAGGCCGTTCCTCTGAAGTATACCATTGACCCGGCAAATTGTATCTTTCTTACCAAAGGGAGATGTAAGGTCTGCGAGAAACTCTGTCCTGCAAAGGCCGTCAATTTCGAAGATAAGGAAAGAGAATTGACCTTCCAGGTCGGGGCCATCATCCTCTCCACCGGATGCGAGGTTTACGATCCGAAGGTTTATGATGTCTATGGTTACCAGCGCTCCCCCAATATCGTTACGAGCCTTGAATTTGAAAGAATGCTTTCTGCTTCCGGACCCCTTGGCGGACATCTGGTAAGGTCTTCTGATAAAAAGGAACCCAAAAAAATCGCCTGGATTCAGTGTGTGGGTTCGAGGGATATGCACGAAGGAGCGAAGGCTTACTGTTCGGCAGTTTGCTGTACCTACGCCATCAAAGAAGCTCTGGTTGCAAAAGAGCATGCGAAGGGGGGACTCGATACTGCCATCTTTTACATTGATATGCGTACCTTTGGCAAGGATTTTGAGAGATACTATAACCGGGCCAGGGAAGAAGCCGGTGTCCGTTTCATCAAATCAAGAATCACCCAGATTTTTCCGATGAGTGATACAGGGGATCTTCTCATTCGCTATACAGACGAGGCCCAGAAAAGAATTGAAGAAACATTTGATATGGTGGTTTTATCTGTAGGAATTGGCGTCTCCAAGGAAGCGGTAGACTTGGCCAAAAGATTGGATATTGACATTAACCACCATCATTTTGCTTCCACGGGCAGCTTTGAGCCTGTTTCAACCTCAAAGCCTGGCATCTTTGCTTCGGGAGCCTTCCAAGCCCCCCAAGATATTCCTTCCGCCGTAATCGAGTCGAGCGCCTCTGCTGCTATGGCAGAAAGTATCTTAGCCGATTCCCGTTGGACCATGACAAAGAAAAAGGAAATCCCCGAAGAGATCGATGTCCGCGGCCAATTCCCCAGAATTGGCGTATTTGTCTGCAAGTGCGGGACAAATATCGCTGGTGTCTTAGATGTATCCGCCATTGCCGAATATGCTCGGACCCTGCCAGGTGTTATTTTTGCGCAGGAGAATCTCTTTAGCTGCTCTCAGGATACTCAAGAGAAGATGGCCCAGATCATTAAGGAGGAGAAGCTGAACCGGGTGGTGGTTGCTGCCTGCAGTCCCCTGACCCATGAAGTTCTCTTTCAGGAGACCGTGGTCAATGCAGGCATCAATAAGTACCTCTTTGAGATGGCGAATATTCGCAATCAATGTTCCTGGGTGCACGGCGGGGATGCAAAGGCCGGCACAGAGAAGGCTAAGGATCTTGTGCGCATGGCTGTGGCGAAAGTCGCTTTATTCGAACCCATGTCTGATCCCCGAATCACCATTAACCAGACAGCCCTGGTCATCGGCGGTGGGCTTGCAGGCATGAGCGCTGCCAAAAACCTGGCGGCGCAAGGCTTCCGTACCTGTTTAATTGAAAAGGAAGGGGTCTTGGGAGGTCAGGCTCGAAATTTATATCAAACCTGGAAGGGGGAGAATGTTCAACAAAATCTGGCGAAACTCGCTCAGGAGGTTCAATCTAATCCGAAAATCGATGTCTACTTGAACACCGAATTGAAACAGGTGGAAGGATTTGTGGGCAATTTTGAAGCCACCATTCAAACGGATGGAAAAGAGAAGGTATTGGAGCACGGTATCGCCATTGTTGCAACGGGTGCTTCGGAGCTAAAACCCGATCAATATCTCTACGGAAAGGATCCCCGTGTTTTGACCAGACTGGAGTTGGACGGTAGATTTATAGAAAATGACGCCTCCCTGGGAAAGATCCGTTCAGCTGTTTTTATTCTGTGTGTGGGATCGCGAATCAAGGAGAGGCCCTACTGCTCCGAGGTGTGTTGTACCCACTCTGTCGTGAGTGCACTCAAACTGAAAGAGATCAACCCCGATATGGATGTCTTCATCGTTTACAGGGATATGCGGACCTTTGGACTGTTCGAGGATCTTTATCGTGAAGCCCGGGCCAAAGGAATATTTTTCATCCATTATGATGAACATAAAGAGTTAAAAGTCGCGAAGGATCAGAATGATCTTCAGGTTCTCTTCACCTCCCGTGTGCTGAACCGCGAGATGGAGATTCGGCCGGACTTATTGATCCTGGCCACGGCCATCGTGCCACCGAAGGAGAACTCTATTTCAAACTTGTTCAAGGTTCCAGTGAATAATGATGGTTTTTTTGCTGAAGCCCATGTCAAACTTCGACCCATCGATTTTGCCACGGACGGGGTTTTTCTCTGTGGCCTCGCCCACTCTCCGAAGCCCATGGATGATTCGATTGCCCAGGGTCTGGGCGCTGCGGCGCGGGCTGTGACGCTCCTCTCTCAGAAGGAGATGTACGGCAATGCCATTGTGGCCTTCATCAATCCGGAAAGCTGTGTGGGCTGCGAGGGATGCTTAAAGGTCTGTCCCTATGAAGCCATTCGATATTTAGAAGATAAAGAAATCTGCGAGGTCAACGAGGTGATTTGTAAAGGGTGTGGGGCCTGTGCGGCTACGTGTCAATCGGCTAGCGCACAGCTCAAGCGTTTCACCAGCAAACAGATCTACGCTCAGATCGACAAGGCCATGGCTGTCTAAACAAAAAAACGGAAAAGGGAGTTTTTGATGTCAGAGGAGTTTCGACCCAAGATCATTGCTTTTTTGTGCACCTGGTGAGCTTATGCTGCCGCTGACCTGGCTGGGGTCAGTAGAATGCAGTATTCGACATCGATCCGGGTCATTCGGGTGATGTGTGCCGGGACGATATCACCTCATTACGTCCTGAAGGCCTTGCAGGCGGGGGCCGACGGCGTCTTTGTGGCTGGCTGACGTCTCGGCGAATGTCATTACCAGTCTGGTAATGTGATGGCCAACAAAAGGATGACCTTTTTGAAGAAGTTGCTGGAGTTTTCTGGCATTCACCCGGAGCGCCTTAGAACGAGATGGGTCTCTTCTGCCGAGGCGGTGGAATTCGTCCATGAGGTTTCAGCGTTTGCGGAGGAGATTAAAAAGTTGGGGCCGAATCCTTTGAAAGTGAAAGCAAAGGAAGCCGCTTAATAATTAATAAGGTTAAGGTCGAGGTTCAGGCTGAGATTGGGGTAAATTGAAGGTCGAGGTTGAGGTGATGAATGATTTCCGCTTAACCTTAGCTTGATCCTAAACCTTAAGTGAAATGAAGGAATGATGGGCACGAAGATTAAAGAAGCTGTTCAAGCTCTCCTGATGGAAGGGAAGATCAAGGGCTTTCTGGGTCTAATGGAAGAGAATGGCAACATCATGCCGCACCTCTTCTGCGATCCCAAGGAGCTTGATCACCTCTCTGTGGGTGATTGGAAGAAAGCGGGCGACGCCCGTTATCCCCTGAATCAATTGATGATTCGATTAACCACGGAACATCCCGAGGAGACGTTTGCGGTTCTTATTCGGGGTTGTGATGAAAGGGGACTCAAAGAACTCTTCAAGTGGAAACAGTTGAACGAAGAGAAAGTCATCCTCGTAGGACTGGGTTGTCCGGATGAGCTGGCCAAGGCTTGTGAATGCGAAAAACCATTTCCGGATAGTCTGATAGAGGGTCCAAAGGGAGCAAAGGCAGACAGCGAGAAAGTGGCTCAGGTCGAGGCCATGGACCTGGACACAAGACTCCAGTTCTGGAAAGCGGAGTTTGACCGGTGCATCAAGTGTTTCGGCTGCCGCAATGTCTGTCCGATGTGCTTCTGCAACGAATGTTCCCTGGAGGAAGATCAATTGGTCGGGACGGGAGAGATCCCCCCTGCCAACCCGACCTTCCATCTGGCCCGGGCCATTCACATGGTGGGTCGCTGCATTGATTGCGGTTTGTGTGAGGAAGCTTGTCCGGCGGATATTCCTCTCAGAACGCTTTATAAGAAGGTGGCAGAGATTATCCACAAGGAATTCGGATATAAGACGGGCTTCAGCGTGGATGAAAAATCGCCCTTCAATATCATTGAGGTGAGATAACAATTCGGTTTTTCGAAATGGAACGGAATAAAATCTCTTTTCCCCGCCAAAGGCGGGGCTTCCAAATTTTTAGAATGTGGGTTTTTTTATATTTTATAGTATTGAAATAAAGGAATGAATGAGACGCTGGATTACTATTGAGGCAGTTTGAATGACTCGGTAAAAGGTTACCGCCCTAAAAATTTTCCAGTCCCGTCTTTGGCGGGATCGGTGTACCGTTGGGGACATTTTGCGAAGCGTTAAGATGTACGAGGTGAAATAGCTTCATGGAATTCAAGACGGTGTTAACCACTTGCCCCTATTGCGGGTGCGGATGCGGATTGCTCCTGGAGGTCCTCGACGGAAAGATCGTGGGGACGCTACCTTCCAAAACCAGTCCTGTGAACCGGGGGAAATTGTGTGTTAAAGGCTGGACCGTCCATGAATTTGTCACGAGCCCCAACCGATTGACCCAACCCATGGTGCGGAAAGGCGATGCCCTACAAGAGGCCTCGTGGAACGATGCGCTCAATCTTGCGGCGGCACGCCTGAAAGAAATTAAAGAAAAATACGGTCCGGATAGCATTGGTGTCTTAACCTCTGCCAAGTGTACCAATGAGGAAAACTATGTTTTACAGAAGTTTGCCCGGGCCGCCATCGGGACGAATAACATCGACCACTGTGCCCGTCTCTGACACTCCTCCACGGTGGCCGGGCTGGCCGCAGCACTTGGCAGCGGGGCAATGACCAACTCCATTGAAGAGATTGAAGGGGCGGATTGTATCTTGATCATCGGCTCCAATACTTCCGTAGCCCATCCCCTCATCGCCACCCGTGTCTATCGAGCCAAAGCCAGAGGAGCCAAAATAATCGTCGCAGATCCTCGCAGGATACCGATTGTCCTTCAAAGTGATTTACACCTTCGTCAGAATCTCGGAACGGACGTGGCACTGATCAACGGTCTGATGCACATCATTCTGAAGAATGGCTGGCAAGACCAGGCCTTTATCGATGAGAGGACAGAAAACTTTGAGCCACTGAAAAAGGTGGTTGAGAATTATCCTCCTGAAAAGGTATCGGAAATCACAGGGATCCCGACGGCCGATCTGGAAAAGGCAGCAGAATACTATGCCAAGGCTGAGCGGGCGAGCATTCTCTACACCATGGGCATCACCCAGCACATCACGGGCGTGGACAATGTCAAGACCCTTGCCAATCTGGCGATGCTCACCGGAAATCTCGGGAAGGAATCGACAGGCATCAATCCTCTCCGGGGACAAAACAATGTCCAGGGTGCCTGTGACATGGGCGGGTTGCCGAATGTTTATACGGGTTACCAGGCAGTGACCGACCCTGCGGTTCGACAGAAATTCGAGGAGGCATGGGGAGCTAAACTTTCAGACAAGATTGGGTTGACCGCAACGGAAATGTTTCCTGCTGTCCTCGACGGGAAAATGAAAGCCGTCGTCATCCTGGGTGAGAATCCCATGGTGAGCGATGCCGATTGCCGTCACATAGAAAAGGCGCTCAAGGCCCTCGATTTTCTCTTAGTGATCGATATCTTCAATACTCCCACTTCGGATCTGGCCCATGTGGTTTTGCCCGGAGCCGCTTTTGCAGAGAAAGAGGGGACGTTTAGCAACACGGAAAGAAGGGTTCAGTTACTCCGAAAAGCAGTGGAGCCTCCCGGGGCGTCGAAACCAGACTGGCAGATCATCCAGGAACTGTCGAGCCGTTTTGGTTATGCCATAGATTATGCTTCGCCCCGTGCTATCATGGAGGAGATTGCAAAGCTTACCCCATCTTATGGCGGCATCACTTATGACCGACTCCAAGGCGATGGGTTGCAGTGGCCCTGTCCCAACGCCGAACATCCCGGAACCAAATTTTTGCATCAGGGACGATTTTCCAGAGGGAAGGGCTTGTTTACCGCAATTGAATACAAACCCGCCGCGGAGACGGCGGATGAAGAATATCCCTTCCAACTCACCACCGGAAGGGTTTATGTCCATTACCACACGGGGACGATGACGAGAAACTCTCCTTCGCTGGAACGGGAGATCAGTGAGTGTTTTCTTGAAATACATCCTGAGGACGCTGCTGAAATGAAAGTGGCGGATGGTGATTGGGTGGTCATCGCATCAAGGCGCGGGTCCGTCTCATCCCGTGTGAAGGTGACGGATGCCTCAGGGAGAAAAACAGTGTTCATGCCTTTCCACTTCCTTGAAAGCAGAGCCAATATTTTGACCAACCCCGCGTTGGATCCCATTGCCAAGATCCCGGAATTTAAGGTCTGCGCCGTAAGAATCGAAAAGATGGGAACAGAATCGAAGCCTTCTCCTGCCTCGGCCAGTTGATCAGGCGTGCCGGAATCTGGGGCCTCTTAGCCAGGACCGGATCGATTGGTTATCCGCCAGAATCTCCTCTTCTTGCAAAAAGGAATCCTTGGGAAAGGTCGCATGCGGTGAGATAAATCTCCCTTGCGGCCTTCAGCTGCGAATCGATGGGGTGCCGGTTAGGAGGGCGATACCCGAAACGAGAATGGAGATGTTAAGAGAATGGAGGAGGGGTTTAGATCGATTTGCGCCAATGTCCCCGCTGGCACAGAGATTGTGGGGAGCGGTCCGTTATGGAGCCGCTAAAGATCCCGTGACGAACCCCGCCATCGCTCCGCGATTTTTCAGGGACCGTTCTCTCTTCCTTTGCGAAAAATCAAGCACCATTCTTTGGAGCTTGATCAGGTCAGCCCTGGCTTTTTCACTCGATGAATATCTCCTCTCTTTGACGTAGCCAGCCCTAAGGGCTCCCCGGTAAACCATCTTCCCTCTTTCGGACCTGAGCAGCACGGTGGTATATCCCTCCGGAGAACCAAGCCCTCCAAAGGAGATATCCGAGAATTCAGCGGAGAAATCAGGGCACACTAAACAGGCTGGCCGCGCAATGGAGTCGATCTCCTCAAAGGGGATGTGGATCACCCTGCCATTATTCAGGTAAATAAGGAAGTCCTCCTTCACATTAACCTTTGACACGTGGGCTAAATCAAATCCGTACTGTTTCTCCAGATGCCTCAGCTGTATGTCATTGAAGGAGAAGTTCTCCATGCAGAAAAGGCCGAAGCAGTACTTGATCACATCGGAGGGAATGATTCCGAGAACCTGCATCTTTCGGACGGTATGGATCTGGCAAGGGGTTCCGACCATGGCCACCCGATCGATCACGCCCTTCCGCAAACTCTTGAGCTCTTGCATGGCAGGGGAATAGGTGGAGTACTGGGAACCCAGCTCGGCGATAGAAAAGGATTCGTCATAATGGGAACCTGAAGCAGAGACGACCTCCTCTCCTGAAGTGGCAAGCACCGGACCTCTATGGAAAGGGCCATCGCTCTTAGAGACCAGCGCGCCATCGATCATATGGTTGTCCAGGAGATAGAGAAGAAGGGAAGTCACCACTCCCCCATCCGTACACCTTTCACCTACGGTGGAATTTGTGGTCTGGGCGGATACCAGGTCCTTTATCGGGCCAATGGGAGGTTCCCATTTCGTCTTTTTTTTCAGCTCCTCGTCGAGATCGCGAATATTGGGGCAAATCATGTAACAGATTCCACACTTGAGGCACTTCTCCTCATCCACAAACACAGGCATTCCGTCCGGCCCCACTTTCAGCGCCCCGAGGTTGTCAGCAGAACAGAAGGAAACGCAGCCTCCGCACTTCCCGCAAAAATTGTATCTCTGAACTTCTTTTTCCAAATCATGAAACGTCTTGACCTCAGAGCCCATGGGTCACTCTCCTTAAAACCCTCTTTTCTTTGCCGGGCATTTGACCGGCAAGTGCCCCCCGCATACCCCGCCTTGTCTGCGGTAGGCAGGTAGGCGGGGTCAAGGGGCAACAACTAAGACGATATTTCCTTTTCGGGAAGCCCCGACCTATGGCCGGGAAGCTTCAATCTCCGTATGAGCAAATTAGAAAGCTTTCTTACGTGCTAATTTTTTGCGATTAATTATAACACAAATATAATACTGAAAATACGGGTCTTGTCAAATTTTTCGATTTATTCAAGTAATAACAAAGCTGATATGCCGTTTTAATAAAATCATTAAAGGCCAGGGTTTATTACCGATTGCCGATAGTAAATCGGGTTTCAGGTTCGAATTCTGCCAGATACACTGGACACCGGAAAGAGTAAACAGCGTCCCTTCCTTATTTGGGTCTCACACTCTATATTCCCACCATTATGAAGTTCATTCACATTTCAGGATTTACCACGGTGCATTTGGCACCCTCAAGCCCCATGTCAAGCCTTGACCCTGTGGCCTTTCCACGGGAATAGATTGGCACTTGCTTTATCCGACCAAGTTCTGGTAAGGTTGCCTGGGAAATAATAGCTTGAAGAGGGGCGTGCGCAGGAAAAGAATTCAAGCTTAAAACAGGTTTACCAAAATGAAGAAACTCCTACTTCTGTTACCTTTGGTCTGCTTGCTCGGTTGTTATGCGGGAAGCGTCAAGCCACTGCTCAACCGTCCCGAATTTAAAGCCGAGAACGAACCGATTCGGACTTTGAGAATTTTTTTGATAACCGATGATTCTTATCGGAAAGACGAAATTGAGAAATTTGTTTCGAAATGCTCTGACCTTATTGAGATGCAAGTTGGAATACGGCTTGAAATTGTAGAGGGGTGCCAAATCAAATGGGAAGATGAACTCGATGATATCATCAAGATGGAGATAAGGATTGCCAGGGACACCTGGAGCAAAAGGGACCAATTTGATATTGCACTCACTTTCGTCCATTTTGCTTTTAATGTTGCAGGGGGTAAATTGCCTCTGGGGGCAACCGACACATTTTTTTGGAGGTATCTCTTCGTAAGAGAGCTGGATCCCTATATTCTTTTGCACGAGCTATTCCATGCCCTTTCGTTCAACAGAGGTCATTCAGAGGAGTGGGTCATGAGGGGTGGAAGGCCCGCTTACGGTAACGAATGGTACTGGCTTACTCCGGAAGATAGGAAAGGGGTTCTTCGTAATAAATGGAGAGACTTCAATGTCATGCCAGCTATCGAGGAAGAAAAGGAAAGGAAATCGAGCGAAAGTTGGTTTTACTATAAGGTTGGGTTAGCCTATCTCAAAAAGCGAGAAATTGACGAGGCCATTTTGTTACTTAACAAGTCTCTTGAGACAAACCCAAAGTACGCCGCAGCCTACGAAACTCGAGGGGTCATTTATAGTCGTAGAGAACAATACGATCAGGCCATTTCTGATTTCAATAAGGCCATTGAGATAGACCCAAGTCTTGCCGAGGCTTACTTCAGTCAGGGCAGGGCTTATTACTTTAAAAAGGAATACGACAAATCGTGGGAGGATATTAGAAAGGCACAAGATCTGGGTTACAAGATTCCCGCTGAATTTCTTGACGATCTTCGTAGAGCTTCTGGTAAGAATAGGAGTCAACATTGAGTGTCCCTCAGGATAAGGGTTCCTCTAAATAAGGCGGGACAGGACTTTCTGGGAGGCGGCAAGCGGTCATGCAGATTCTGAAAGCTGGCATCATTTATTTCGCGCTCGTATTCGGTGTGGGCTTCGTGCTTGGATCCGTTCGCACACTGTGGGTCGTGCCTCGTTTTGGTGCGAGAACGGCTGAGCTGATGGAAACGCCCATCATGTTCATGGTTACGATTGTCGCAGCGCGGTGGGTAGTTCGACGTCTCGCCGTACCGCCCAAACCGTCTAACCGACTTGGTATGGGTTGCATCGGCCTTGGCCTAATGCTGGTTGCGGAATTTACGCTTGTGCTCTGGCTTCGGGGTGTATCGATCAATGAGTATCTTGCAAGCCGAGACCCTGTGTCGGGAACGGTCTACTATTTAATGCTTGGGGTGCTTTGCATCATGCCGCTTCTCGTGGCTCGAAAGTGAATACGCCTTCGATCAATGACCTATTCCGGGAGGCCCCGGACGAGAAGGAGGAGCATTTAAAGCGAAATGGCGAACGAATCACAGAAAATCATTTACACCATGATCGGCCTGAGCAAATATCGCGAAAAAAGGCCGATTTTGAAGGACATCTCCCTCTCCTATTTTTACGGCGCCAAGATCGGCGTGATCGGTCTCAACGGCTCCGGGAAGAGTTCTCTGCTGCGCATCATGGCCGATGTCGATAAAGAATTCAACGGACAGACGATCCTCACACCCGGTTTCACCATCGGCTTTCTTGAACAAGAGCCCAAACTCGACGAGACCAAGAGGGTGCAGGAGGTGGTGGAAGAAGGGGTTCAGGAGATGGTAGACCTTCTAAAAGAATTCAACCGGATCAGCGAGAGGTTCTCCGAGCCCCTTTCGGAAGAGGAGATGAATCGCCTCATCGAGCGACAGGGTGAAGTACAGGGGAAACTCGATGCCCTCGATGCCTGGGACCTCGATTCACGCCTCGAAATGGCCATGGATGCCCTCCGTTGCCCTCCAGGGGATACGCCGGTGAAGGTCCTTTCGGGCGGAGAGAGAAGGCGTGTGGCCCTGTGCCGGCTTCTGCTGCGAAAGCCCGACATCCTGCTTCTGGATGAGCCGACCAATCATCTCGATGCGGAGACCGTGGCGTGGCTTGAACAGCATCTGAAGCGATACGACGGAACGGTCATCGCTGTGACTCATGACCGCTACTTTCTTGACAATGTTGCCGGATGGATTCTGGAGCTCGACCGGGGGGAAGGCATTCCGTGGAAAGGAAACTACTCTTCATGGCTTGAGCAGAAAGAGAATCGCCTCAGGCTGGAGGAAAAGGCGGAGAGCGAGCGTCGGAAGACGCTGCAGCGGGAGCTGGAGTGGATCCGGATGTCGCCAAAAGGAAGACATGCGAAATCGAAAGCCCGAATCACCTCTTACGAAACCCTCCTTGCGGACGAGAGTGAAAAGGTGGCCAAGGAGCTCGAAATCTATATTCCTCCTGGACCACGGCTCGGAGGCGTTGTGATGGAAAGCCGTGGCGTCACCAAGGCGTATGGGGATCGGATTCTGATGGAGAATCTCTCCTTTTCGCTTCCACCCGGCGGGATCGTCGGGATCATCGGTCCGAACGGTGCAGGCAAGACCACGCTCTTGCGATTGATCACGGGACAGGAGAAGCCGGATTCCGGAACGATACGAATGGGCGAAACGGTGAAAATGGCTTACGTCGACCAGAGCCGCGACATCCTCGATCCGGAGAAGACCATCTGGGAGGTGATCTCCGAAAAACAGGATACCATCCAGCTTGGCAGCAGACAGATCAATTCACGGGCCTATGTGGCCCGCTTCAATTTCTCGGGCGCCGATCAGCAGAGGAAGGTTGGGGTCCTTTCCGGGGGAGAGAGAAACCGTGTCCACCTCGCACGAATGCTCAAGGAAGGAGCGAACGTCCTTCTTCTGGACGAGCCGACCAATGACCTGGATGTGAATACCCTGAGGGCGCTGGAGCAGGCCCTCGAAAACTTTGCGGGCTCGGTGGTAGTGGTCAGCCATGACCGGTGGTTCCTCGATCGCATCGCCACCCATATTCTGGCCTTTGAAGGTGAAAGCAGCATTGTCTGGTTCGAAGGGAACTATTCCGAGTATGAGGCCGACCGAAAGAGTCGTCTTGGAGTTGCGGCGGATCAGCCCCACCGGATCAAATACCGGCAGTTGACAAGAAGTTAGAAAGCGAAGCGCCCATCCGGTATGAAGCAATCTCCTCCCTTTTCGGGTTTCTAAAAATCTTGGGGGATTGGCTTAAAGCCTACTCCCGCCTTATGTTAAATTTCCCTGTCTCAGGAATCAAAAACATCATCCAGCCCATCATTGAACCTCAATCCATACTCTGTTACGATTGCGTAATCCGAAGTCTCCGCACTCTGTTTGCCATTTTCTTGAGGGAGGTTATGAACGAAGCCCATATTCCTAAGATTGCCCAAGAGCTGAGTCTCACCCAGAAACAGGTCCAGGCCACGGCAGACCTTTTGAATGAAGGGGCTACGGTCCCCTTTATCGCCCGATACCGAAAGGAAGCCACAGGCTCCCTGGATGAGGTTGCCATCGCAGCGGTTCGCGACCGGCTCAATCAGCTCATGGAACTGGACAAGCGCCGTGAGGCCATCCTCAAATCTTTAGAGGAACGGGGACAGCTCACCGATGAGTTAAAGGAGAAGATCCTTTCGGCGGAGACCATGGTCGTTCTGGAAGATATCTATTTGCCTTACCGGCCGAAACGACGGACCCGGGCAACCATCGCCAAAGAAAAGGGACTGGAACCTTTGGCCCAGCTTCTTTTTGCACAGGGTGATATCGACCCGTTGGCCGAGGCAGCTGCTTTCGTCGATCCTGAAAAAGGGGTTGATTCCGCGGAGGACGCCCTCGCAGGAGCCTGTGATATCATCGCAGAATGGGTGAATGAAGATCAGACGGCCCGGGCTAGGATGCGTGATTTCTATTCATCAAAGGCTGTTTTTAAGTCAAAGGTTATTCCGGAGAAGGAGTCTGAAGGAATCAAGTACAGGGATTACTTTGACTGGGAAGAGCCGGTGAACACAGCGCCATCCCACAGGATTCTTGCTATGAGACGAGGGGAGAAGGAGGGTTTTCTCACGCTGAGGGTTATACCCCCCGAAGAGGAAGCCCTGGAAATCCTCGATGGTCTTTTTGTGAAAGGGGAAGGGCCTGTATCCCAGCAGGTCAGGATGGCCGTGCACGATAGCTACAAGAGACTTCTCTCTTCTTCCATGGAGACTGAGATTCGGTTGGCAACAAAGGAGCGGGCAGATGAGGAAGCGATCAGGGTCTTTGTCGAGAACCTCCGTCAACTTCTTCTTGCTCCGCCCCTCGGCCAGAAGAATGTCCTTGCCATCGATCCCGGTTTCCGGACCGGTTGCAAAGTGGTCTGTCTCGACCGCCAGGGGAAGCTCTTACATACCGAAACCATTTATCCCCTGCAGTCCGAAAAGGCTGCAGCCGAGGCAGGCTCTAAGATCCGTGAGATGTGCGAGCGCTTCGGCATAGAGGCCATTGCCGTGGGGAACGGCACAGCAGGAAGGGAGACGGAAACTTTCATCCGCAGCCTCGATCTCCCGAAGAACATTCAGCTGGTGATGGTCAACGAGAGTGGCGCATCGGTTTATTCAGCGTCGGAGGTGGCAAGGGAGGAGTTTCCTGATCAGGATGTGACCGTGCGCGGAGCGGTATCTATCGGCCGGAGGCTGATGGACCCTCTGGCAGAGTTGGTCAAGATCGACCCGAAGTCGATCGGCGTTGGCCAGTACCAGCACGATGTGGACCAGGGAGCGTTGAAGAACAGTCTTGATGATGTGGTGGTCAGCTCTGTGAACCGTGTGGGCGTGGAAGTCAATACGGCCAGTAAGCAACTTCTTACCTATATCTCGGGGTTAGGGCCCCAGCTTGCAAAGGGGATCGTGGAGTACCGGAATGGATACGGTCCGTTTCAATCGAGAGAAGGATTGAAGCAGGTACCCCGTCTGGGACCCAAAGCCTTTGAGCAGGCCGCGGGTTTTTTGCGGATCAGGGATGGAGAAAACCCGCTGGATCGAAGTGCGGTCCACCCGGAAAGCTATCCCATTGTTGATGCCATGGCAAGGGATCTGGGCTGCTCGGTGCTGGATTTGATGCGTGAGGAGAAGCTCCGGGAGAGAATCAATTTGAAACAATATATCTCGGAGAAGGTGGGCCTTCCTACCTTAAATGATATCCTGTCGGAACTCTCCAAACCCGGCCGCGATCCGCGTGAGCAGTTTGAAGCCTTCCGATTCGCAGAAGGGGTTGAAAAGATAGAGGACGTAAAACCCGGGATGAAGCTTCCTGGAATTGTGACGAATCTTACGGCGTTTGGTGTCTTCGTCGACATCGGCGTCCATCAGGACGGGCTGGTCCATATCAGCGAACTTTCCAACCGTTTTGTGAAAAACCCAGCGGAGGTCGTGAAGGTTCATCAAAGGGTATTGGTAACGGTGCTGGATGTGGACCTCGAAAGAAGGCGGATTTCCCTTTCCATGAAGGACAGTCAGCTCAAACCCAGTGAAGTCCCAAAGGCGGCGGAGAGAAAGAGGGAAGAGAGGAGAGGGGAAAAAAGGCAGAAACAGAAAAGCACCTTTACAAATAACCCCTTTGATGAAGCTTTCAAAAACAGGAATCAATAGATGACTTGATTAAACTGGAAAGACGATCCAAGAGGAGTTTAGCCTCCTCAATACTTCACTCCTTAAAGAACCTCCATAAAGCCTTTGCCTCCAAGCCAAACCATTTCTCTAAGAGTTTCTCATACTCGCCTGTTTCCTTCATCTTTGCTAATGTTGAATTGATAAAGTCGAGCCATTCTTTATCCCCTTTCCTGACTGCCAGGCCGTATCGGGCAGGACGGAACGGTTGCAAACTCGCGATTTTTAAACCCGGATTTTTCTGAAGAAGATTGAAAAGAAGAACATAATCTTGCACAAACGCTTCTACACGGCGCTCTTTCAATGCCTGGAGTGCTTCGAAATTACGTTCGAATTTAACCCGCTCAGCAGTTGGAACCAGTTCCCCGATAGCAATATCGCCTGTAGAGCCTCGGATGGTAGCGACCCTCTTTCCTGCTAAGTCCTGGTATTTTGTAATCTCACTGTCCCCCCTGACCAGGATCAACTGGGCCGTTATGAAATAAGGGATACTGAAATCAACCTGTTCCTTTCTTTCCTCTGTGATGGTGAAGGTGGCCACGATAATGTCAATCTTCTTTGAAGTTAGGAATGCAAT
>JBAVGF010000309.1:0-1850 GCA_049684675.1 Thermodesulfobacteriota bacterium
ATCTTTGCTTGACCCGCTCCCTCCGAAAATCGTTTCAACCGGCCGTCCGACAAGTTCCTTTTCCTCATAGCCTAGAAGCACACAGGTAGCCGTGTTTGTTCTTATGATTTTATTTTCAGGCGAAACAACGATTAACGAGTTAATCATGCTCTTAATGACGTTATCCACGTAATTTTTTGAAACGGTCGTCTTGTTTAGGTCTTCAGCCATCTGGTTAAAACCTTCAAACAACATCTGCACCTCTCCCGTAGCCTTAACGGCAATCCTGGTCGAGAGGTCGCCTTTAGCAAGCCGGGCTATGGCATGGGCAAGCTCAGTAATCGGGTCAAATATGATCTGTCTTGAGACAATAAACACTACTGCAGCAAGCACAATCGCTACCATTACATTCAGAACAAGTACAAACAGTACAGTTTTCACAATTTGTTGATGAATATTGTACCGCGACATGCAAATAGTAACTTTGCCGATGGTATAGGTGCCCGTAAGAACTGGGACAGAAAGTTCTGTAATGGTCTCTTTATTCCTGATGGCTGCTATAATATCTTCAACCTCACTCTCTTTTGACAGTCCTGCAAGTATCACCTTTAGTCTCGGCGACCGATAATTAATGCTGGCATATTGAGAGGTCACAAGGTTTCCCTGTGCATCATAAATAGCGATATACATAATGTCTTCATCTTTATTCGCTTGGCTGACAATTGAATCCAGCTGAATGCTGTCCTTCATGATCAAAGGCTCTTGACTGAGCATAGCTATATAAGATGCAAAGTTTTTCCCCTTGGTCACCAAGGACTGCCTGAGCATCTTTCCTTCATTGATTGCAATGACAATGCTTAACAAAATGGTGCCAACGAAAAGGATAAGGAAGATCTCTTTCAGAAACTTATATCGGATGCTTTTTTTATAAGGTTTTCTGAACATTTATCATTGCTCCATTCCGGCCATAGTCAAATTTCGTAGCAGCTATTCTATTGTCCTGGTTACCGCCTTCATAAGATTGGGCGGGATCTGAAACTGGCCTTTTTTGGCTGTCTTCATGTTCAGAATCACATCGGATTTTCTTGCAAGTTCTATGGGAATAGACGACGGCTTCACACCTTTTAGAATCTTTACTGCCTTCTCCCCGGCAAGCTGGCCCATAGAATAGGCGTCTGCGCACACGCCCAGAAGTACCCCTTTCTCTACCAGGTCCTCGAGGTGGGTTATTGTGATCACTTTAGCCTTGGTCGCCATATCCGCGATTACCGAAACCTGACTGTCGACTAGATTGCTGCCGGTAACATAAAAAGCGTCTGCGGTACGCAAGACTTCTGGAAGCAGTTGATTAACCTCTTTAATCTCGGTCAAAGGAACCGGGATAACCTTAATCTTATAATTTGCCTCAATTCTCTGCAGATCTTTCAGTACTGACTCGGAGTTTTTTTCACCCGTTGTATAGAGCACTGCCAGCCTCTTTACCTGCGTAAAATGTTTCAGGCTTTCCATAAGCCTCGACATGGGAATCTTAGAACTGCCGCCGGTAGTGTTGTTTCCCGAACTCTTCCAATCCTTAGCTATTCTAGCCTCCACCGGATCATAAACCACGCTGAAGACTATCGGCACGTCCTGAATCTCCCGGCTAACGGCTACGGTTGCAGACGTGCCCAACGTGATAATCAAATCCAGTTTTTCTGCGGCAAATTTCCGTACCAGTTCCGCTGCCCTCGCCTTGTTTGCACCCGCCTGTTCTACAATAAAAGTTGTTTTGGGCTCTCCAAAGCCCCCTTCTCTGAGCTTATCTTTAATGCCTTTTTTGGCCTCGATGTAGCGGGTCTCTTCACTAAACATCAGGACCCCGATTTTTCTCT
>JBAVGF010000310.1:0-5789 GCA_049684675.1 Thermodesulfobacteriota bacterium
TTTTGGTTGTGGCCCTGGGAGGCTACATTTGGTTCGAGCGGACAACGAGGAGAAGCTTGCCACAAACGTCAGGAGAAATTGCCCTTGCAGGATTGAAAGAAGGTGTGGAGATCATCAGAGACACTTATGGCGTGCCACATATCTATGCGAAAAATGAGCCTGATCTTTACTTCGCCCTTGGGTATGCCATGGCTCAGGATCGTCTCTGGCAAATGGAATTCCTCCGTCGTTTGGGCCATGGCCAGCTCTCAGAAATATTGGGTGAGGAGCTGGTCAAAGTCGACCGCTACTTCCGAACGATTGCAGCAGCGGGTGTGAACCGAAAAATTCCCAAGGACCTCGCTTTTTTTCCGAAATCCTTTGCAGACGGGGTCAATGCCTACCTGAAAACTCACTCTGATCGCCTCTCTCTTGAATTCAAACTTCTTGGCCATAAGCCGCAGCCATGGACCGACGAAGACTATGTCGCCATTTTGAAAGTGGTCAATTGGGGGTTGAGCGAAGGCTGGAAAATGGATCTGACAGCGGCAGGAATTCTGGAAAAGGTGGGAATGGAAAAATGGAGAGAGGCCTTTCCGGTCTGGCCGGACCATGCCCCATTGATCGTCCCTGAGCCATTGAGGGGTTTTTCTGAATTGTCAGCCCCGTTTCTGAGAACGATCTGGTTTGCAGAAAGGCTAACGGGCTTTTCAGCCTCGGCCGCCAGCAATAACTGGGTGGTTTCGGGAAAGAAATCTGTTACCGGAAAACCCATTCTTGCGAATGATCCTCACCTCGGGCTGACCAATCCTTCCTTCTGGTGGGAGGCGCATATAGTTTGTCCAACCATCAACGTATCGGGTTTTGCTATTCCGGGAGTTCCCGGGATTCCAATCGGCCATAACCTTGATGTCGCCTGGGGGGTCACCAATGTCATGGTCGACGATGTGGACTTTTACGTTGAGAAGATTAATCCTGAGAACCCCCGGCAGTACTGGTTTAAGGGGCGCTGGGAGGATATGAAGGTCAAAGAAGAGACCATCCGGGTTAAAGGCCGGGAGCCGGTCAAAGTAGAGATCTTATTGACCCGTCATGGCCCGATTGTTACGGATGGGAAGGGTTCCAATGGGAAGGCCTTTTCAGCACGATGGGCATTCACAGAAGGCGTTCAGCCAGCTCAAGCCGCCTATCTTTTAGCAAAAGCTAAAAATATCCAGGAGGTGAAAGAGGCCTTAAAATACTGGGAGTTGCCCTGCCAAAATTTTGTGTTTGCTGATGTCAATGGAAACATAGGATATTGGTGTTGCGCGACCATTCCCATACGGTCAAAAGACTTTGGAATTCTGCCGATGCCAGGCTGGACAGGAGAGTACGAGTGGAAAGGATATGTTCCTTTTGAAGAAAGACCCCATCTGATAAACCCGAAAGAGAATTTTATCGCGACGGCCAACAACAAGGTGATCGGCGATCATTATCCCCATTTCATCAGTCATTACTGGGAACCCCAGGATCGAATCACACGCATCCATCAGCTGCTCAAAGCAAAAGAGAAACTGTCTGTAGACGATTTCAAGGCGATGCAGCAGGACGTCTATTCCGTCCTTGCTGCGGAAATGGTGCCGAAGATGATCCAGGTTCTCGAGCGCCGATTCAGCGACGAAGAGGGACGAAAAGCCAAAGAGTTTCTGTCAAAGTGGGATTTCGTCATGGATAAAGGTAGCGTAGGCGCCTGCCTATTCGAAGTGACCTTCCGGAAGATGATGGATAATATCTTTAGAGATGAGCTGGGCGAGGAACTCTTCCGTCAGTATCTTAAGACGTCCATTTTCCCGCCAAGGGCTTTGAGAATAATGATCAGGAAAGGCTCTTCTCTTTGGTTCGGTAAAAAGAGCTTGGAGGACATCATGGCAATGAGTATGAAGCAGATGTTCTCAGAATTAAGAGAGGTCGTGGGAAGCGATATGAATAAATGGACGTGGGGCAAAATCCATTCACTCACCTTTGAACATGTTCTTGGAAAAAAGAGGCTTTTGGCTCGGATTTTCAACCTGGGGCCGTTTCAGGTGGGAGGGAGCCACTTGACCGTCAACATGAGGCATTATGCATATGACGAGCCTTACCGTGTGGACCTCGGAGTTTCCGAGCGGATGATCGTCGATTTTTCAAACATCGGAGGCTCTCTACACGTTCTTCCGACAGGAGAGTCAGGAAACCTCAAGAGTCCCCATTATAAGGATCAAATCGACTTCTATCTCAGCGGCAGATACCATACGGCATGGACGGATCGTCGTGAAGTTGAAAAAAATAGTGAGGCGACTCTGATCTTAAAACCGAAATTGTAACCAAAAAGATATTTGAAATTTCCTTTGCAGAAAAGGAGTCTTAATATGGGACATGCAGACGGTAAAGAGATTTTTCGAAGGTTGGGAACGAAGATCGATAATCTACCTCTCAGGGCTCCCTGGAATGAGGCGTTTTACGAGCTCTTAAAAAGTCTTTATTCCGAAAAGGAAGCGGATGTGGTTGTGAAAATGCCTTACGGCATGTCAGACCTCAATCGTATCGCGCAGGTGACAAAATACGAAAGCTTAGAACTTCAAAAGATCCTCGAGGGTTTATGCTCAAAAGGTCTCGTGATCGACTTTTGGGTCAATGATGCCTATCACTACATGCCTTCGCCCATTATGATTGGTATTTTTGAGTTCAGCATGATGCGAACCGGCGGAGGCGTAGATTCCAAAGCGCTGGCGCACCTTTTCCATTCATATCTCAATGCTGATCATGGGGCCATCTATGCAGCAAATGCGAAGAAAGGAGATAAGGTCTCAGTGATCCGGGCACTGCCTCACGAGGATGCCGTAAGCCCATCGGAGTATATGGAGGTTCTGGACTACGAAAAGGCGACGAGCATTATTGAATCTTCAGAGAAGTTTTCAGTCGGGATCTGTTCGTGCCGCCATGAAAAGTTACACATAGGTGAAAAAGAGTGTGATATTCCTCTGGAAAAGTGTTCTTCTTTTAATTTCGCCGCAGACTACCTGATCAGGAACAAACTGGCAAAAGAGGTTTCCAAATCCGAGATGCTGGAAAACCTGGCACAGTCCATAGAGATGAAGCTGGTGCTCTGTGCAGACAATATCAAAAGAAACGTGACCTTTATTTGTCACTGCTGTAAGGACTGCTGCAATGCCCTGGCGGGGATCAGCAAATTCGGTTACCCGAATACGGTGATCACTTCCAACTTTCTCGCCAAGAACAATCCTGACGCCTGTCTCGGCTGTGGAAAGTGTGCGAAGGCCTGTCCGATTGATGCAATTCAAATGATTCCCATAGATCACCCGCAAACCAAGAAGAAAAAAGACGCTATCATTGATACCTCTATTTGCCTCGGATGCGGCGTTTGTGCATTAAGCTGCAGTACCGGTGCGGTCACTCTGGTAAAGAGGGAGAAGCGGGTTCTCCATCCAGAGACCACCTTTGAGCGGGTCATTCTACAATGCCTGGAAAGGGGAACACTTCAGAACCAGATATTCGACAATCCTCAAAGTATCACCCAGAAATTCATGCGAGGATTCGTAGGAGGATTCTTAAGACTTCCCCCGGTGAAGGCCGCCCTGATGAGTGACATACTCCGATCGTCATTTCTCAAGGCAATGGCAGGGGGGGTTCAAAAACAGGGAAAGGAGTGGATCACTGAGATGTAAGCCGGGAATTCTGCTGAAGATAATTCTCTGCCCGCCTTCACAGTCTGAAATATCATTTAGGTCAGGCATCGGTTTGCAATGGATTCGGCGTTTTTCATCATGGTGTGGTAATCGTTTCCGGTCAACCCGGCGCCCACGACAATCTCGTGCAGGCGAGCCGCCGGCCAGATATCGCCAGGCGCATGGGTGTCGCTGTTTAATACCATAGGGGCCCCCGTCTTGTGCGCCAGCTGAGCCACATGACCGTTGGTCAACGAATGGCCCTTGCGCGAGGTCAACTCCAAGTATACGGAGTGTTCCTTGGCCAATAAGACCTCCTCTTCTGTGATCAGCCCTGGATGGGCCAGGATATCTACAAAGGATTCGATGGCCATTCTGTTGGTCCTGGGTGCTACCGGCTCGACAAGGGTCTCTCCGTGAACCACCACCAATCTCGCCCCTAACTTCCTGCTCCTGCTGACCAGGTCCGGCATGGCCTCAGGCCGGATATGGGTCAGTTCGATCCCTGGAATAAGACGAATTCCTTCCAGACGGTTGAGCTCCTCACAAAAGGCCACGATTCGGGGGATGATCAGGTCGATAGTTGACGGGTCGCCATGATCGGTGATGGCGAGGGTCTTATAGCCCGCTACCTCGAACCTCCGGGCCAACTCAGCAGGAGTGAGTTCTCCATCGCTAAACAGGGAGTGGGTGTGTAGATCAATCATATTCGACTAATGGAAGGGATGACCACCTCCTCGTCCTCAATTTCTATCAATCCATAAATTGTCATGTTATCTGATAATTGTCAAATGGATAATCCGTTTGGCCGGCAAGTGCCCCGTCCCGCCAAAGCGGGATAGGCGGGGTTAGGGGTGGAAAATTCGTCTTTACAAATAGAATGAGAAGGCCTAAGATCATCCTACCCTAGGAAAATAGAAAGGAAAGAGGGCCGTCTCGGAGGGGCAATCATGATGATGCGAGAATCGATCAGAGCTTGGGTTCTCATAGGAGCCCTGATTTTGCCTTGTGCGGTTTGCCCCTCTCATGCGAAGGAAGTCTACAAGTGGGTCGATGAGAAAGGAACAATTCACTTCTCAGAAGATGAATCAAGCGTCCCTGAAGAGTACAGAGAGCAAGCTGAAAAGAAATCCGTGCCGGAAGAATTCAAGCAACCGGAAGAGAAAGTGAAGGTCAAGAAGCAAGATAGGAAAGGAGGAAAGGACCGGCTTGCAGTGAAAGAAAAGGAAAGGATCAATAGAAACAAGATCGAAGGCGATGTGATCGATTCCGTCAAAACGATCCTTTCCCTATGGAAAGACGGGAAATACAATGCTATGTATGATCACGGAGATCAAAAAAGCCGAAGGGCCGTCAATAGAGAAGATTTTGAGCGCCGGATGATGAAGAAGGGGATAGGATTAGCCTCCTCATGGGAGACGATCCGGGACATCGACGTGGATGTGAAAAGCGCCACCCTGGCCTATGCCGCCGTAAAAATAGGCTTGAAACCCATAAGAGGAGGAGAGACGAAATTTCGTACAGAGACCTATCAGATGTCCTTTGAAAAAGGGATGTGGAAAATTAATCTGACGAAGCTCCTGTCCGCCAAGATTTATAAATAGGGAAAAGAAAAGAGGGTGGGGAGAGGATTCCATGCTGTCGAATGAGTTGTCGCCATCATCAGATGATGCCCAAGCCAAGCCCTGGGGATTTTGGGGGACCCTTGGGTTCTCGGCGATCATCTTCGCTCTCTTTTCTGCCTTTCAATTTCTCACTGCGATTACATTCGCTTCTCTCGATAAGGCCCAGCATCCGGAATTGGATCCGGAAGTCTACATGAAAAGCCTTGCCTCCAATGGGCTTTGTATCGCCATGATGGTGGTTGTTTCAGGACTGATTTGCACCCCTCTGACTCTTTTGTTTGCAAAACTTCGCAAAAATGTTTCCGTCAAGGACTATATTGGTTTTAGGGAGCCCCAGAAAACAGAGTGGTTCAAGTGGCTCCCAATTCTAGCGGCTTTCTTATTTCTATCCGATTCGGTTGGTTTGCTCCTCCGTCAACCGATCGTCCCTCCTTTTATGGTCGATGCTTATAAAACCTCTACCTCTTTTCCTATCCTTCTT
>JBAVGF010000311.1:0-13935 GCA_049684675.1 Thermodesulfobacteriota bacterium
CCCGGAGGTTCCCCAGGGGTTCCTTTCCTACCCCCTTCTCCTCGAAAAAAAGTCTGAGGAAACAGGGGTGGTGGACATGGATGACGACGAGTTAGCTGCTTTAAACACCCATCTCAGCCTTTACGAGAACGCCCGAATGCAATACGAAACCCTGCCTCTGCCAGAGGGCCTTTTGGCAGTCTTCGTCCTCCCCCTCTGTCATTCCTATGGCATCGCCAGCATCAACCTAGGCCTTTTCCGACGCGGAGGGAAAGCCGTATTGCTGAACTCCTTCAACGTGGAGGCCATCTTTTCTGCCATCGAGAGGTATCGGGCCGATACCCTAGCCGGCGTTCCTACCATGTATGTGTTCATGCTGCTGTTCCCCGAACCGAAAAAGTACGACGTGAGCTCGATGAAATACTGGTTCTCCGGATCCGCGCCGTTAGCCCTCGAGACCTTCAAGCGCTTCAAGGATGTCTTCGGGTTCGAGATTATCGAAGGCTGGGGCCTAACAGAGGCTGGGGCCAACAATTCGGTCAATCCCTTGGAAGGTACGAAAAAGGTCGGCTCCATCGGCCTGCCCATGAAAGGCACGGAGATGAGGATCGTGGACAACGGAGGGAATCCACTTCCCGCCCACAAAGAGGGGGAAATCGTGATCCGTGGCCCCATGCTCATGAAGGGCTACTGGAACAAGCCGGAAGAGACAGCGGAGGTGCTCCGCGGTGGCTGGCTCTATACGGGAGACGTAGGCTACGTGGACGAGGATGGCTACTTCTGGATCACGGAGCGGAAAAAGGACCTGATCATCAAGGCGGGCGAAAACATCTCCCCACGGACCATTGAGGAGGTTCTCTTCGGGCACCCCAAGGTGTCTGAGGCAGCCGTGATCGGCATGAAGGATGAGCTCTATGGTGAGGACATCAAGGCCTTTGTGGTCTTGAAACCCGGAGAGGAAGCCACGGCCGGAGAGATCATCGAGTATTGCCGGAAGAAACTCACGAACTTTTTTCTCCCCAAAGAAGTTGTTTTTCTGAAAGCGCTGCCCAAGAGCCTCGTGGGCAAGGTGCTAAAAAAGGAATTAAGAATGCTGTAACACACTGCACACAGTGACTCTGTGTGAGAAATATTATCCTCTCAGAGCCTTCTTGCGTCAAAAAGTTCACTGCGGATGGGCTGGAAAAGGATATTCTAAAGCCTTTTTCTGAAAAGGGCGAAAAAGTGTTCTTTCATCTTTTCCAAAAAGGGCCTTTTACGCCAAGTCTCTTCGTCTATTTTGACAGAGTTTTTCAGGTCCTCTTCGAAGATCCAGGTCATCTTTGAAGCGAAAGGCAAATCCAGGATTCCAACGTTTCCCTCATCATTATACACAAGAGATTGGTAGTCGAGGTTCGTGGAACCGATGATGCTCCAGCATTCGTCAAACAGATAGGTTTTTGCATGAAGCATCTCTCCCAGGTATGTATAGATTTCGATACCGCTCTTTAGAAGCCTTGAAAAAAAGGCCCTTCCTGCATAAGAGGCAGCGGGAATATCGCTTTTGCCCGGCACGAGAAGCCTCACCTTCACCCCGCGCCTCACTGCCATTTCGAGCTTTTCGATCAGCCTACGGCTCGGAATGAAATAGGCGGTGGTCAGCAGTACACGGGTCTGGGCGTGGTCAATGCTGTAGCGGAGAAGGTCCCTCATTCTTTTTCTGCCCTTTCTGGAATAGACGAAGATGGGAAGAGCTGGAATCCGGCCTTCCGGTATTTTGCCATGCGCCTCCTCACGATCCCTCCGAGAAAAAATCTTTTCTCCACCCCAGGTGGCCCAGCTTTTTTTGAACGTACCGAAAAGTTCGTTAACGACGGGTCCTTCCACCAGAATTCCTGTGTCACGCCAGCCCCTGCTTCGCCTCCGGAGGTGAAATCCGCTGTATTCATTGGCGATATTGAGCCCACCGGTAAAGGCCCTTTTTGAATCGACTACAATGAGCTTTCTGTGATCTCGATGGACGTAATGAAGGGGCGCTGTCCATTTAAAGGGATGCGATGCCCTGATCTTAATACCCTCCAGGCGCATCTCCTTCCAAAAACTTCTTGGGGTTCCAAAGGATCCAAAGTGGTCATACAAAACATAGACCTTCACTCCTTGACGGCTCTTCTGCCTTAACACCTCGGATAAACCAATCCCGGTGCCATCATTCTTGAATATATAAAATTGAAGGCAGATGAGTTTTTCCGCCCTGTTGATCGTTTCAAAGATCGTTTGGAAGGAATCTCTCTCCTTCCATAATAGCTGAACACTCGTAGCGAAGGAAAATTTCTGTTTGAAGATTCCTTCAATGGATGGAATTGTAAATCGGCTTTGCATACCCATTCAACCTTAACTTAAATTCTATACCAAGTCCCGCAACTTGAGAAGGGGCTGCATCATCCGTAATCGCCATTCTGAACTCGTTGATTCACATTCGTTCATCACTTCGTGCCAGGATCTATGGGCAATCGAAAGTGAGAGATGCTGAAAACATATCGACATGAAAAGGATGTCGGTAAGGTTTTTGATTTTGACTACGAATTATGGGGGCAGCAAAATGGAATGGACAATTTTTGTCCACCTTCTTGAATTCCGTACAATACCTTCCCTCAATGATGAGAGAAGCCCTCGAAATCTGAAGACAATAATTTATTTGCCTCATGGCACACAAAATGCATTCCAACCCATCGTTATACTTAAGAAAAGGAGAAATTAGGAAGCCTAAAATGGTCATTTGCCCTCAATGCAGCACCGAGCATGATCCAGGGGAGGAATTTTGCAGAAAATGCGGGAAGTTCCTTTTGGCTATAGAGGACCCCGCCCCCGGAGAGGAGAGAATAAACGTGAGACTCTTTTGTCCCAAATGCCAAGTCCTTTATAAGAAAGGGAACTATTGCAGGAAATGTGGCTCTCTATTGATGCAAGGAGATCCATCTCAGGAAACCGCCGTTCAGCCCCTGGAGAAGAAATCGGCTAAAAGATGGTCAAGGGAATGGTTCACGCTATTGAAAGAAGAGAAGGAATTAGAATCCTGCATCAGTAAACTGGAAACGCAGCGGGAAAAAGTCTCCAGGGAGGTCCTCGATCCTCTATTCACTCGCTATAAGGATCGGCTGAAGTCCCTGTCCCCCCTGCATCAAGAAATTGAGACGGAGCTTGAATCGATTAAAAAAAAGGCAATAGAACAAATCGATTCCCTGGAAAACGAATTGGAACCCATTCAGAAAAGGCTCGAAGAGTTTCAATCGCTTTACAAGTCGGGCGCGGTCACGAAGCCCGATTTCGTTAGGGAGAAGAAGGAATTAAGGAAGGAAGTCAAATCGAGAGAGAAAAGCTTGAAAAAATACCGGCAAATTCATTCGCTCCTGCCCCGTAAGATGGGAGGAAATGTCGTTTCCGCCGGATTAACCGGAGACCTCCTTCGGCCTTCAGCCTTGTTAACGGCCTGTGTCGTCATCCCCCTGATTATTGCAGGAGGGTACTTCCTCTGGCCACATCCATCTCGGTCTAGCGGACCGGTCTCAAAAGAAATCGTCACTCCCCTTTCCACCCCTCTTCCTCCAGAAAATCCTCCTCCTGTCCTGAAGGACCAAGGGGTCGAAAAGGTAAGCACCGTCTTTGAAAATATTAGACAAGCAAACCTCCAGAAAAATATTGATCTCTTTATGTCCTGTTTCTCCAGCGACTTTAGCGGAACGGAAGGAAAGCGGCAGGATACGCTGAAGATGTGGGAAAATTACAGCTACCTCGATCTTTCTTATGACTTGAAGAGGCAGACGGTAACGGGCGATAGCGCCAACGTCAGGTTAGAGTGGCTTGCTAAGACTTCCCAGAAATCAAGCGGGAAAATACAAGACGGCAGAACCGTTTTGGACGTTACCATGAAAAGAGAAGACGGCCATTGGAAGATCGTGGAGATCAAACCCGTAAGTTAAACTTCGGAAATGTCAGAAGGGACCGGATATGTATTGCACGAATTGTGGTGCTTCCAACAAGAAAGATTCTAAATTCTGTATCAACTGCGCTGAATCGTTTAGCGAGGTCCAGATAGGGGAGAGATTTTCACGGACCAGGGTGTTAAAGAACGCGTCATACCTTAAGAAAATTGATTTTCTCCGGACTCTCTTTGATTTCTCATTCAGTCAATTTGTCGGTCTCAAAATAGTGAAGTTTCTCTATGGCCTATCTATTTTATTTGCCGCACTGTTAGCCCTCTCTTTTATCGTCGCAGGATTTAACGCCTCAACCTGGCTCGGAATTCTTGCGTTCCTTATCGGCGCGCCTTTGACATTCCTTCTAACAGTGATCTCCGGCAGGGTCCTCCTGGAAATGGTCCTCGTCATTTTCCGCATGGCTGACCGTATGGAAAACATAAGGCTGGTCGACACAGAGGAGAATCCAGAATCGAGAGACCGCATCCAGTGGAATGTGTAAACCGGATTCCGTCCCTCCTTGTTAAGGGTAACCCCCCTCATCGGTAAGAAAAAAAGTAAATCTAAAGTCAAAAATTCTCCTTTTTCGCCCTTCGGTAAAAGTCCCCTTCTTTATAAATTCGTATAATTTTAATGGCTTAGACCATTGTCATTCTATGGCATTGAAATTGCGTGATATTTTGGTTGTCATGGCGAAAAGGTTATTTCTTCTCATAGCTGCCCTTCTTCTTTTCAGCCTTCCGGCACACGGTGAGGAAGGTAACCTTTTTTCAAAAATTGGAATTCAATCGGTCAGGGATAAGAAAAAAGTCCCTCATTGCTGTCTTGAGGCGCTGAATGGCGAAAAAGTTCAACTGGCGGACCTGAAGGACAAAATCATTTTTCTTAATTTCTGGGCGAGCTGGTGCGGTCCCTGTAAGGAAGAGATGCCCTCCATAGAGACCCTCTACCAGCGTTACAAGGAAAGAGAGATTGTCTTTCTAACGATCTCGGTAGACTACGAAGGCCCGGAACCGGTAAGGAAATTCATTGAAAAGCATCGCTACCGATTCCCTGTCTTGCTCGACCCAAAGGGTAAAACGCTCGACCTTTTTGAAATAAATAAAATTCCAGCGACACTTATTATTGATAGGAAAGGGAAAATGATAGGAAGGGTCATCGGCCCCAGGAATTGGAGCAGTCCGGAGGTCTATTCGCTGATCGACCAAATGCTTAACGATAAGCCGAGGAGGGTTATATCTTTAAAAGACTGAAAAGCAACAAGGATTACAGAGAGCCAAGACCTTGTTTCCCATTTTTTTGTCTTTCGAGCCCGAATCCTCGCTAAAATTGAAGCTCCCCGCCACAGGCCGGGGGCTTCCCGGGCACGTAGTGGCAAGCTGAAAGCGAGCAAAGGAAATATCGTTTTAATTGTGCTCCTTAACCCCGCCTATCCCGCTTTAGCGGGACGGGGCACTTGCCGGTCAAGGACCACCAAGATCAACATAAGCCGCAGGATCAGGAATTCCCGCTTCTCTGAAGCCTTTCTTTCTAAGGAGACAGCTATCGCATTGCCCGCAGGCTTTCCCTTCTGGTGACGGATCATAACAACTGTGCGTAAGGCGATAATCAACCCCAAGTTCAACACCCTTCCGAATAATTTCAGCCTTGGTCATGCGGATAAGGGGAGCCTGGATACAAATCTTCATTTTGCCTTCCACGGCTGCTTTGAGGGCTAAGTTCGCCATATTCTCGAAGGCCCGGATATATTCGGGCCGACAATCAGGATAGCCCGAGTAGTCAATCGCATTCACCCCAATAAAAATATCTGAAGCTCCCACCACCTCGGCCCATGCCAGGGCGCAGGAAAGAAAGACGGTATTACGCGCCGGGACATAGGTAACCGGAATCTCTGCCTTCATTTTGCCTTCATCTCTTGCCTTGGGCACTCCCATTCCCGCTGTTAGCGCTGACCCGCCTATCTTTCCCAAGCCAAGATCGACAATCAAATGCTCTTTCGCGGCAAGCGCTTCAGCCAATCTCTTGGCCGCTTTCAATTCCAATGCATGCCGCTGGCCATAGTTGAAGCTCAGACTATAAACCTCGTAACCCTCCGCTTTAGCAATGGCCATGGCCGTAGTGGAATCAAGCCCGCCGCTGGAAAGGACAACAGCCTTTTTCCTCATCATCTTCCTGCTCCCCATTTTTTGAAAATGATACTGTCCCACGTTATTTTGTTTATGGGGTCAGTCCTGCTCGACGGATTACTCGCCGAACAAGAGTGGATTAAACCTTGTATCATAGTCAAACACATCCAATCCTTCTTTCCTTTTGAGAAAATTGACCACGATGTATGTGAGGGGGGTCACAACCGCCTCATAGGCTGATTTTACAAGCCACTGAGTCAAAATGGCTGATAAAAGGGCGCCCGCTGGCATCGTCCCCGCAAAGGCAAGGGTCATGAACACTAAGGAATCAAATCCTTCTCCTACCAACGTTGAGCCAATGGTACGAGTCCATAACCAACGTCCTTTTGTGGCAATTTTCATTTTCGCCAAAACAAATGAGTTGGTAAATTCTCCTACAAGGTAGGCAAGGAAAGAAGCTACGAGTAGCCGGGGAGTGTAACCTAGGATACGCTCATAGGCTTTCTGCCCGTCCCAAAACGATGCAGGAGGAAGCACTTGTCCAATCCATATCGCAACGACAACGATAAAGTTGCAGAAAAAACCCAGCCATATCACCCTTCTTGCCTGACGGTAGCCGTAGACCTCGGTTAGCACATCGCCGAAAATATAACTGATAGGAAAGATGATGGTCCCCGCGGGTAACACGAACCGGAATACTTCTATCAATTTTACCGCCGCGATGTTAGCCGTTATCAAGCAGGTGATGAAAATAGCCACAACGAACACAAACCATACCGAATAGGTGGGCTTTCCATCGATGGTGGGCCGATCCTGTAACATCTTATTTCCTATGAGTGAAAACTAATACATACGCATTTTGTTCCATTACAACGTCGTAGGGCGTGATCCCCCCGCCTACCGGCCCCGGTCCCGACCGAGGGCGGGGCAGGCAGGTAATCACGTCGATCAGACGGTGCGTTCGGAGACGCATCCAACAGCGACGGTGAAACAATTTATTGCGTTTGTATTAAATTCTTATCTCTGATCCTTCTGACGATCTACGATTCCGCAGCCATGAAGGTTCCCATTAAATTTGTATGATTACGCTGGACTCTTGCTTTTTTTGGCGCTGCAGGCTTTGAGGAATTGTTCGAGAACTTCATAGGATTGAAATCCCACAACCTTCTGGTGGTCGGCCACAAAAGTAGGGACCGCCGTAATTCCCAGGGCACGAGAACGCGCCCAGTCGGAATCGACGGTTCCCTTGAAGGTTCTCAATTCAAGGACTGATCTTGCTTCCTTTTCCGGGAGGCCTATGGATTTCGCGAGAGTCACCAGCTCTTCCACTCTACCGATATTTTTTCCCTCGGCAAAGTAAGCCCGAAAAAGAGCCTCGTGAAACGAATCACCCTTTCCCTTCGATTCTGCCCACTTCGCCAGCTCCTGCGCCAGCCGACTGTTATACGTCTTTTTCCGCTCTGCAAGAGGCAGGCCCAATTCAGCGGCCACTTGCCTCAAGCGGGACAGGATCTTCTTCATGTCGATGGGTTGTCCGGCGAAGAGTTCCTCAAGGGTAAGCCCCTCTTCCGGTGTTTCCGGATGAAGAGGAAAAGCCGTCCAGTGAACTTCGATGTCATAATTTTTCTTCAGTTCCTCAATACGCACGGTACTGAAATAGCACCAGGGTCACACATAATCAGAGAAGACTTCAAGAATCACCGGCTCGGCCATGGATTTCTCCTTTTCATCTTCCTGGCGAAAAAGACGGGGGCTTTCCTCGGGACAGGCTCAGTTATCGTTTGGATTATAGAACGCTCTTCTTCTCTCGACAGGGAACTCCAGGGAAATGGAGAATTTTGCCTCCTTTTCATCTCCTCGGAATTTCATCACTCCTCGATTCCTACGAACCATTTCCGCGACCATTCTTATTATGAGATCCAAGCTATCCTCCCTTTGAAAAGCTCCGCTTTCCATTTCTCTCCCGAAGGGCCCCGCCGGTTTCTTACGCCCTATAAAAAACAGGATGATCTCCACATATCGCCCCCCCTTCCCGAACCAGGCTTGTTCCGGAGGTGGCTCTTGAAGAACGAAGGATCGGGTTAACAATCCAAGAGTTTCACGGGAGGACATGGAGGCCACCGCATACTGAAGGAGAGAACTCAGAATGAATCCCAATGGTTTATCGGGAATGACGGTTTCGGGCAGATCCTTTTCGAGTTTTTTGAACAGCTTCACTTCCTTCTCCTTCAGTTGGGCCCGGTTTTTCTCTAACACCTCCTCGATAAGAGTGTTGACGGTGTCTGTTCCCTTGATCGGGGCAGTAACCCGAAAATAGCTGAGAAGACCATTCAGCAGCAGACCGCTCTTCCGGATATCCTCGGTAATCATTCGGTGAAGAAATGTACCAAGCTCCTTATCGCTCCATCTGCTCTGGGAAAGATGTGTCAGCTTCTGAATAGATTCCAGCCTACTTTTCGTGTAAGGAATCCACCCGACCAACAAGGCTTCTTCCTCTAAAGACTCTCGATCCCTCCCCGCGACGGAGGCAATGGAGGAAGGAATTTCAACTGGCCGGAGAATACGAAAGGGTCGCTTTGATTCCCCACGTCATCTCTGGAAGTAATCCCGATATAGTAGGTTCCCGGTTCCGTAGGAAACTCCGGCCATTCATCGGGAATGACTAACTCGGTCTTCCCGTTAACCGGTTTTGAGATGATTCCGGCAGTCGCCTCCCATGAAAAGTGATTGGGGTCAAAGTCAGTACGGTTTCGGCTCACATACACCACATAGCTCGTCGCCTCTGGAACAGGTTCCCACCAAATTCGTCGTTTCCGAATGAAGGCCATAGCCCTTCCTCCTTTCAAAGGATCACCAGACCCATCGGTGTTGGCTCATTTCTTATATTACAACTCAAAACACTCTTAAAAGCAAACCGAGCAAGACCCCAATTTTGGAATAAATTTTCCATGACCGATTCGTCACCCCCGCCTACCGGTAGGCAGGGACGAAAGGTATATTCAGTCAACATCTTTATTTATGCCCCCTTATATCGTAGAATAAAAAATGTCAATATAAAGACCTTTTGGCTCCTGCACGACGTGAAGGGGCAGAAAAACGGTTGACGAAGAGTTTTGAAACTGAAACGTTCACCGGCGGGGTAACATAGATGGGACTTCTGAAGTTGCTGACCGCAGATCCATTAGCTTTTGCTCTCGTTGTCATTCCTCTTCTTTTTTCCGTCATCATCCATGAGGTGGCGCACGGCTGGGTTGCGTATAGGATGGGCGACCCGACGGCCAAATGGTCGGGCCGGCTAACCCTCAACCCACTTAGCCACCTCGATCCCATCGGGACCCTCATGCTTTTTCTAGCAGGCTTTGGATGGGCAAAACCGGTTCCGGTCAATTTCAACAACCTCTCGGACAAGCGGAAGGGTCTTCTCTTCGTGTCTTCAGCCGGAGTTCTCGCAAATATCCTCGTCGCTTTTCTCGCTGTGTTGTTCATCCGGCTCTTCTCCGCATCTTCCTCGGGAATTGCCGCCATCCTCGTCTACAAGGTGTGTATGGTCGTAGCCCACATCAACATCACGTTGGCCGCCCTTAACCTGATTCCCATTCCACCCCTGGACGGGTCAAAGATACTGATGGGAATCGTATGGAGAAGAACCCCTTATTTCCTCACCCGCCTCGAACCTTACGGGTTCTTTATCATCATCGGCTTCCTTTATCTGGGCATTTTGGATCCACTGATCAGACTCTTTGGGTGGATCATCGGGACGCTGATCGGGGTCCTGATACCCTGAAGATTCAACGAATTGATCCCCGTGTTCTCACTCCTCGGGAATTGTCGATCTTAAAACGGGGTGGCGAAATATGTTCGCTCTTGCAGACGGGACAGCGGCCGGGAGTGTTCAGGCGAGTCCGTTTCTTGAAAGAGAAGCCACAGCGTTTGCAAGAGGCCGGTTTCGCAGTGAAGCGATTAGGATGGATGGACTTCGCGATATGCTTGAGATGGTCGAGGGCTTCTCTTTCTTTAATCCCGAACAATTTCGAAATCTCTCGCAAATCGAGGCATTCCTTCTCCAAAGCTTCAGCCATCCTCTCCCTCGAGGTTAGCATTCTCTGCTGGGCCACACTCTTTCCTTTACTCCCTGCCAGTCTGCCGCGGTCGTGGATTCTTTCGAAAGTCATATAATATCCCTCCACGCCGGGGTGATAATAGCTCCTTATCGTCCTTTTCAAAACAAACCCGGACTTCAGGAAAAAACGAAGGGTTTCCTTCCGTGTGACAGCCATTAGTTTTCCGGCCATTGTTTCGATTTGTTCAAGAACCGCCCTCCCAACTCCTTTCCCCTGGTATTCGGGCAAAACGCTAAAATCGACAATGTACTTTATGCCTCTTCCCCTGTCCTCCAACAAGACATCTCCTCCGTACCCCCCGTCTATTTCGATGCGATAGACACTACACGCGGTCAGGATTGCCTCCCAGGTCTCCTGGTCCCAGATCAGATAAGGCTCCTGATAAATCTTGAATTGCTGATGGTAGTAAAAATCAGGGTCTGGGTCGATGTCTTCTCTCAACGTAACCTTCATTAGGCTCATAAACTTAACCCCGGATAAAGCTCTCTCACATGGTACCCTATTCTTCTGCCTAAGGCCAAACCGATGCAAAGAAAATGCCCGGGTCTCCACGTTTGGGCTGCTGAAAAGCCCTGATGAGAGAAAAAGGGAATACTCAGATTTTAACAGGAGGACGTGAGCAGAAGTGACTCTTCAAAACAAGGACGGCTGTATAGACATTCACAATGAAATGTGTTGACCGGATCTAAAGATCCTCGGATCGGCACTATTTAGAGCGACTGCCGCTGTTTCCACCCTTTCCATTCTTTTTCCGGGCCATGGCGAGAGGTCTTATCTCTTCGTCCTTTGAAATAGGAATGGAAAGGATTGTGCCTTTTGAAATCGGAGTCGCCTTGCTGAGATGGTTGAGTTCGAGCAAGGGCTCGAGATCCACCCGGTATAATTTAGCAATCCCTTTCAGGGTTTCTCCCTTCTTGACGAGATGGGTCTTGAATTCAAACTTCTCAAAGGCCTGTAGGATTTGGAAGGTAACTTCAAAGAGATCCTTTCTCCCGAAGGGAATTTTGATTTCATAATCGTTTTCATTGGGAGGCGTCACCCCTCTTCGAAGTTCGGGGTTAAGATCCTTGATTTCCTCAAGCGAGGCTTCGCAGGCTTTCGCAACGAGAGAGAGCCCTGTTAACTCAGGAACCTTCACCCTTTCATACCGAAGGGGTTTCTGATATTCGACGTCGGTAAACCCGTATTTTTCAGGGTCCTTGGCAACAAGCGCGGCTGCAATCATCAACGGGACATAATCTTTGGTCTCCCGTTTTAGATACCGCACTTTCGTCAGTGTCCAGAAGTCCTCTGTCCGGTAGCGTTTAATCGCTTTGATGATCTTGTACTCCCCTGCATTGTAACCCGCCGCAGCAAGATACCAGCAGGCGAACATCTCATACAGGTCCTTCAGGTATTTCGCGGCTGCAATGGTGGATTTTTCCGGGTCCCTCCGCTCATCAACCCACCAATTCACCTTCAAACCGTATCTTTTCCCCGTGAGGTAGATGAATTGCCACGGACCCACGGCCTTACTCCTGGAATAGGCATAAGGATCGAATCCGCTCTCGATAAACGCCATGTAGACCAGGTCTTCAGGAAGGCCCTGTTCCCTCAAGAGCCTCTTCATAATCGGGATATATTTTCCTGACCGGGCGAGCCACGTAACAAACTTTTCCCGCAAGGTGGTCTGGAAGCATTGAATGAACTGTTCCACCCTGGTATTCACGACGATGGGAATATCAAAATCGGGCTCCTTTTTTCGGCGGTCCTCGAGAAGGGGTCCCAGGTTGAAATCGTCCCCTTCCTGAAGATGAAAAAACTCCAATCCCTGCTGACGCTGTCCTTCCATTGCTAAATGGGTACGGAGATTGTCTTCAGCCGCACCGCTGGACAGGCACGTCGATGAGAAAAAAAAGATTATTCCGATCAAAGAGATCTTCTTAAGCAATGGAACCTTCTCCCTGCGCAAAATATTAAGGAGAAAATGCATTTTTTGTGCCATGGAGAGGGTTTATAACCTATCAATTTTATATGTCTTTTTTGCTACGAGGTCATTGAGGATGGTTTGGAATTGACCGAAATTGGCAGGATTTGACAATTTGTGCCAGTATTTGGACTCCGTTAGCTCGAAAGTTAATCACGGATTTGTCGTTGAGGAGACAGGGACCAATTAAAGATCGAACACCCGTCTCCTGGCCGGCAAGTGCCCCGTCAGCCAAAGTGGGATAGGGGGGTCCATGCCTACTGGCAGGCAACAAGGGGCACAATTAAGAACGATATTTTTTTCGCTCGCATCCCGCTCGCCACTACGTGCCCGCGGGGCCCCGGCGTGCCTGTCCCGTCTTCACGGGATGGCCGAGGAACTTCACTCCTGCCTACGGCAGGCTGGCCTGACAATCGACGTTTTAGATGATTATATTATTTGATTGGGAGTGGCGTAGAGATGAAGAAAACAGGGAGTCCGACGGAAGCGATCAAAACATTCTTGAAGATGGTTCCGGGGATCCAATATGCTTTTATTTATGGCTCTTTTCCAAAGAGACCGAGGAACCCAGAAGGCGAGCTGGATGTTATGGTCGTTGGGGGACCGGATTTGGCTGAAATGGATCAAATTATCTTGAAAGCCGAGGAAGAATTAAAATGGGCCATTAGCCTCGCCTACAAGTTTATCTTTGCCTTTAAAATCAAGGAGTTTAGTCTTAGGAGTGGCTATAAACGGTGTATAGGTGTATAAATGTTGCCTCTGACTATATTTTCCAGGCTCTGCAAGGTGTACTGGGCATACCTTTGAGTCATCTTACTGGTACTGTGGCCTAAGACTATCCGGACTTCCTCAATTGTGTAGCCTGCATTTAACCGCTGGCAACCAAAACTATGCCGTGCCCCATTATACAAATTAATTTTTTCAACACCTGAAAGCTTGTTGGCCTTCTTCCAAACAGCAGTGAGCCTTTGGTTGGTGTAAGGCCGTCCTTTCTTAGTAGTGAATACACCCTTGTGCAAAGGCTTCGTAAATGCACAATCTGTTATGCCTGTATAGAATTATGCCAATATGCCTAAGACTTGGAATAAGGCCATTTTTTAAATCTTAGGAGCACTTTTTTCTCAATTCACTAACCAAAATCTTACAACCTATTGACATTGCACAATTTTTTAAACGCTCTGATTCCAAGGATGACAAGCCTTCATAGAGTTCACGTAATGGGACACTAATTGGCATAATGTTTGCCCTTAAGTACCTTAGAGGAAAGTAAAACGACCGTAAGAGGAGGATACAAGATGAAAAAGAGTGGAAAGAAGCAGGCAAAGAAGGCGAAAGATCCGAAGAAAGTAGCGGCAGCAAAGAAAGGGTGGAAGACCATTAGAGCGAAAGCGAAGAAACGGTAAGAACTTTTTGTTCTCCGAAACAATGCTTTCGAAGGTTGAGAAGGAAACGAGCAGCAATAAGTTTAAGGTCTGCTCGTTTCCACTTAAATTTTCCTAAACAAAACTTAATCTGAAAGAGATTGTGAATTGACTCCCCAGCCTAACGAGTGCACCTCCTACTCTTGAGTCGAATATAACCTTGACAGTCAACGATTACGGATAGAAATGTGCATAAAAAATGCACATAACTCGAAGTACTCGACCACGGCTCGACTGAGCTAACCGAAGTCGATAGAAGCCGGCCCCTCTGCTCTTTAACTAACCACCCGTACATTGGTGGCTTGAGGGCCTTTTTGACCTTGCGAGATTTCGAATTCCACCTCATCACTCTTTCTCAGGGTGAATCTT
>JBAVGF010000312.1:0-1831 GCA_049684675.1 Thermodesulfobacteriota bacterium
TCCTCAGAATCTTCTCCTCCCTTTCGTTCAGTGTGGAGAGGACTTTTTGAATCCGCTTTGCCATATTGGAGCTTATCGCTGCATCCTGAGGGGAGATCGCCTCTTTATCCTCAATAAAATCCTCTAAGCGGCTATCTTCCTCCTCACCAATAGGGGTTTCAAGCGAAATGGGCTTTTTGGTGATCTTAAAAACCTTCTGCACCTTGTCCAGAGACATCCCCATTTTTTCAGCGATTTCCTCCAGAGTGGGCTCCCTTCCCATCTGCTGAACCAGGGTTCGGGAGGTTCGGTTCAGTTTATTGATGATCTCGATCATATGGACAGGGATGCGAATGGTCCGAGCTTGATCGATAATGGCTCGCGTGATGGCCTGCCGGACCCACCACGTCGCATACGTACCGAACTTGTAGCCCCTCTGGTATTCGAACTTGTCCACCGCCTTCATTAACCCGATATTCCCCTCCTGGATCAAATCCAGAAAGTGAAGCCCCCGATTGATGTATCTCTTGGCAATGGAGATGACCAACCTCAGGTTGGCCTTCACCAATTCACTCTTCGCTTCTTTGGCCTTGGCCTCCCCTTTCTCAATCGCCTTCACTGCCTCTTTGATCTGATCCGAAGAAAAACCACATTCCACCTCCATTTCACCCACCTTCCTTTTGACATTCCGAGCGATCCTGTCCATCTCCTCTAAATCCTTTAGCCGAAGGCCCACTTTAACAGGGGATAGAGAACTTTTTTTAATTGCTTTTTTTCTCATTACCCTCAAAGAATTTCTGGCCTCCTGGATTGAAATCCCTATGTCCTTCTCGTATTGCTCCAGCTCTTTTTGAGCCTTTTCCATCCGAATATTCCACAGCCTCAATTTCTGGACAATTCGGCTAATCTGTTTTTCCTTTAAGTTGAGCTGTTTAAAGGCATCAAATATCTTAGCCTCTCTCTTCCAAATCTGGCCTTGAATCTTCTTTTTAGAAGGTCCTTTC
The DNA here is from genome assembly GCA_049684675.1 of Thermodesulfobacteriota bacterium. Taxonomy (GTDB): domain Bacteria; phylum Desulfobacterota; class BSN033; order BSN033; family UBA1163; genus UBA1163. The sequence goes on from JBAVGF010000312.1 coordinate 984, forward strand.
TCCCTGCACCGCAACTTCTTCTGCAGAAGTCGAATGCTGGCTTCCTTCTTCCAAATCTTATTGATTAGGTTGAGAACCCTCTTCTTCTGGATCTGTTCTTCCTTAACACTCGTCTCTTCATCATCGATCTCGTTGGTTACCTCTTTGATCTCTGTCTTTCCGGCACGAAGGGCACCTCCAAGGCTGATGACTTCCCTGACAGCAATGGGACAATTAAGCACCACGCTCAACACATCCCGCTTTCCGCTCTCGATCCTCTTGGCAATCTCCACTTCCCCTTCCCGGGTCAGTAAGTGCAACGATCCCATCTCCTTCAAGTAGATAAGAACAGGGTCCTTTGCCTTTCCAAAGGTCTCCCGTTCGTATTTAACGACTTCCTCCTCTTCCCGCACCTGAACATTCCCATCCCCCACTTTGAATCCCGGGAACTCGCTGCCCACGTTGATGTCCAGCTCATCGGATAGGATCAAAGCATCTTCGTCCCGCCCTTGGTGGGACTCAGATCTGTAGGATTTTTTTGGGACCCTTTCTTTCAAACCTCTTTCCTTGTTTCTATTTTCTCTTAAGTTTTTTTCTATGAAACCCCGTAAGGAACTCCATCTTATTAGGGTAATACCCCGAAGTGGGGATATTCCTGCCTGTGGCGGGCAGGATGTAGCAGGCCTGTCTAGGTCCAGGAAGGATATAACTCGAAGCACTCGACCACGGCTCGACTGAGCTGACCGAAGTCGATAGAAGCCGGCCCCTCTGCTCTTTAACTAACCACCCGTACATTGGTGGCTTGAGGGCCTTTTTGACCTTGCGAGATTTCGAATTCCACCTCATCACTCTTTCTCAGGGTGAATCTT
>JBAVGF010000313.1:0-1711 GCA_049684675.1 Thermodesulfobacteriota bacterium
GGATACGATGTAAAGATCATTGACCAGAGGGTTGAGCCAGGATGGCGATCTATTTTAAAACAGGAGCTTCAGAAAGACCCTATCTGCGTGGGTGTCTCATCCATGACGGGACCTCAACTCCGGCATGCCCTGGAAATCTCGAAAATAGCAAAAGAATACGGGAATGCTCCGGTCATCTGGGGCGGTATCCATCCCAGTCTCCTGCCTGAACAAACCCTCCGGAACGATAATATAGACATCGTTGTTCAGGGTGAGGGGGATGAGACCTTTCTGGAACTTGTTCAGGCTCTCGAAGGGAAACGGCCTCTCAGTGCGGTAAACGGGATTTGGTACAAACAAAACGGTCATATAAAAAGCACAGGGACGCGATCATTTGTAGACCTTAACAAACAACCTCCCCTTCCATACCACCTCGTTGAGCTAAGAAATTATACCAGGACGATGTTTGGCATTGAGCATCTCAATTTCTTTACGAGCCGTGGTTGCCCGCATCAATGCACATTCTGCGTCAATGCAGCCTTTGACAAAAAACGGTGGCGGCCGATGGACCCGGATCTTGTGGTCCAGAGGATAAAGGATTTTGTGAGGAGATATAACGTTAAAGGGCTGGTCTTTAATGACAGTAACTTCTTATCTGACCTTCATCGAGGACGGCTCATCCTACAAGGAATTATAAGAGAAAAATTAGATGTCCTCATCTCAAAGATCAATATTGACATCCATACTATTTTAAAGATGGAGGAGGAGGATTTTGCATTGCTACAGAAAGCGGGTTGCAGACGTCTTCCGGTAGCGGTGGAATCAGGCTCGGAAAAGATTCAGACCTTGCTCAAGAAACCTGTGGACATCCAACGGCTTCTCGAAGTAAATCGGAATCTGAAAAAGTTTGATATGGTTCCTGTCTACCTTTTTATGATAGGGTTTCCGAAAGAAACAAAAGAAGAATTAAATGAATCCGTTTCACTTGCCTTCAGGCTCCTCGATGAAAATCCTAAAGCGGATACTTCCTTTAATATCTATACCCCTTTTCCTGGCACTGAACTCTTTGATATGACATTAAAGTATGGACTTCATGTTCCGAAACGAGTGGAAGATTGGGCCGCTTTCAATTACCGGAATCTTGTCCAAGGGGCCCCCTGGTTATCAGAGGAGATGCGTCGTATTGTTGAAATGCTCGACTTTTGTATTTTCTTTATCGGGAAAAGGCCTTTCCTGCAGCCTTATGAAAAAACCAGTCCCTGGGTCTCTCTTCTTTGTAACCTCTATGCCCCTCTGGCAAGGAGGAGGGTAAAACATTTTTGGGGTCGGATTCCTCTAGAGATTAAACTTGCTAAACTTTTTGGACTCTATGCAAAGCAGGAATGACTCTTAATATCTGTCGATCACGGTGGCTTGGGATTCCTGTGATCCGGCCTAGTGAAAGAAGTTGGTGCTCGGTCTGAGTTGATTCGAAAGACAGGATTAAATAAATTACAGTTAAAAATTTCGGAATAGAAGGTCATGTTGATCACTCGTTTATATTGGAATACTTACTTGGCCTATCAAATGATAGGCCAGTCCCGTTTGCCCTTCAAGCCTCTCAAGACCATCAAACGCCTCCAGGCCTGGCGTGTCCGAAAAATGGTGGCTCATGCTTATCGGACGGTCCCTTACTATCGAGAAACGATGGATCGACTTGGCCTCAAGGTCGGAGACTTCCAGAACGCCGGGG
>JBAVGF010000314.1:0-13230 GCA_049684675.1 Thermodesulfobacteriota bacterium
CTTAATACAATCCTTAAACCCTTCACCAAACGCTCCCTCGCAAACGATCCTCTCCGGTAACATTTTATTTTGAGGCAACAGGTACCCTCTTTCGGGATGAGATCAACGACCTCAAAAAAAAGGGGCTATACAGGGAACCGAGAACCGTCGAAGGAGAACAGGATAGCTCCGTCCTCATCAATGGCAAAAGGGTTTTGATGTTCTCCTCAAACAATTACCTCGGTCTTGCCAACCATCCGGGGATCAAAAAAGCATCTATGGATGCGGCATTGTATTACGGTACGGGAAGCGGGGGATCGAGACTCATATCAGGGAGCATGGAGGTCCATCGAACCTTAGAGAAGGAATTAGCCTTGTTTAAGGGAACGGATGGGGCTCTCCTTTTTAGCTCGGGTTATCATGCCAACGTAGGGGCCATTTCAGCGCTTGCAGGCGAGGGAGATTTGATCTTGAGCGACGAGTTCAACCATGCAAGTATCGTGGATGGATGCAGGCTCAGTAGGGGAGAGGTGAGGGTCTATAAACATGGCGACATGAATTCCCTGAAAGAGATCCTCCGGAGATCTTCAAAATTCAAACGAAGGCTTATCGTTACGGACTCTGTCTTTAGCGTGGACGGGGATATCGCTCCCCTTCCAGATATCGTCGATCTCGCCGAGAAGTACTCAGCCCTGGTGATGGTGGATGACGCGCACGGCACAGGGGTCCTGGGCAAAAATGGAAAAGGGGCGATCGAACACTTTGGCCTTGAGGGAAAGGTTGAAATACAGATGGGGACCTTGGGAAAGGCTCTTGGGTCTTTTGGCGCCTATATTGCCGGAAGTGAAGACCTGATCCAATATCTCGTCAATAAAACGAGGAGCCTTCTCTACACGACGGCGCTTCCCCCATCGGTATGCGGTTCTGCCTTGGCGGCCCTTAAGATCCTGGGGGAACGACCCGAGTTGGTAAGGCTGCATTCAACAGTGAAGTGCAACACATGAGCCCAAAACTTCATTGGGCGTTCGATAATTGAGGCATTTTCGTGGCCTCGTATTAAGTAAAGTTTCAACGCGTTTGACTTGTTCTTTGGGGACCAGATTAAAATCCGTCTTCTTTGGGAAGAAGCGTCGGATCAGCCCGATGGCATTTTCAATAGAAGCCTTTTCCCAACTATGGAAGGGTTCACAGAAGTAGGATTGGGTTCCCAACACTTTATTAGTATACTCATGCTCCACGTTTTCGCAACCATTATCATAGGTGATAGAACGCAGAAGAGATTGGGGGTAGCGGCTGAGTCTGCGGGTGAGGGCACATCGCAAGTTCTGTGAGGTCTTGGCAGGCAATTTGGCCAAGTGCAGGTGTCTACTGGTTCTCTCAAGGGCTACCGCTAAAGCGGCCTTACTTGTTCGGGAGATTAACGTATCAGCTTCCCAATGGCCGGGTTGGCTCCGGGTTTGGACCTCCAGGGGACGCTCTTTGATGGAGATCCGTCGTGGAATATGGAGGCTCTTATGCCGGTGCGAATGGGTACGGAGTCTACGGCGCTTGTGAGCCCGAGTGAGATAGGGCACCAGGTTCTGCTTCGTAGGGATCGATTTATCATAGATGAATTGATAAATGGCCTCATGGCTGATACGAAGGTCTGGATATTCTAGAGGAAGTCTTCCTGAAATCAGTTCGGGAGACCATTTGAGCTTGAGCTTTTTCATGATATACCTACGGATCAAAGGATTGCGTATTCGCTGTCGTTGGACGGATTCATGTTTTCGTTTAACGGCTCTTTCATGGGCCCTATTGGACAAGTAAATGTTGTAGATGGGCGATCGGTTACGTTTGAGTTCTCGTGAAATGGAACCTTTGTTTCGCCCGACACTCTCGGCTATCTCCGAGATGCTTTTACCTTTTGCGTGAAGATATGCAATTTTGTCTCTCTCTTCACTGGAGAGATGTTGATAGTTTAGCTTTTCCATACACTTAGGATACTACGTCACCCTAAGTGTTGCACTTCATTATTGAACTGGCGAAGTCAATTAAGGAACAATGCGAGCTATTTTAGAAAGGGAATGAGGGATCTGGGCTACCCGATTTCTGAGTCGGGAACGCCAATTCTTCCCCTGATTCTCCGGGACCCCTTCGTGACCATGAACATGGCTCGAAGTCTGTTTGATGAAGGGGTCTATGTTCAGGGGATCCGGCCTCCCACTGTTCCTGAAGGGACATCAAGGCTTCGGATCACACTGATGGCGTCCCACACCAGGGAACAATTGGATTTCGGCTTAAGGGCCTTTGAAAAGATAGGAAAAAAATGGATCCTGTAAGGAACAAAGAGCTTGAGGATTTAGACCGCCATCTGATCTGGCACCCCTTCACTCAGATGAAAGATTATGTGAAAGAGGTTCCCCTCATCATCGAAAGAGGTGAAGGATCCTATCTGATGGACATCTACGGAAAGAAGTATCTGGATGGGGTCTCTTCCCTATGGGTGTCCCTCCACGGCCATAGAAAGAAAGAGATTGATGATGCGATTCGAAATCAGCTCGATCAGGTAGCCCACTCCACCCTTCTCGGAATCTCAAACGTTTCGGCCATTGAGCTGGCCAAGGCGCTTGTCGGAATTGCACCGGCCGGTTTAAGAAAGGTCTTCTATTCGGACAACGGTTCAACCGCCGTTGAGATCGCCGTTAAGATCGCCTTTCAATTTTGGAAGCAAGAGGGAAATGGAGGAAGCAAACATTCCTTCCTGTCCTTTATCAATGCCTATCACGGTGACACCATCGGCTCTGTCAGCCTGGGCGGGATCGATCTTTTCCATGAGATGTACGGCTCCCTGCTCTTTCCGGTCTATCGAGCTCCCTATCCTTACTGCTACCGGTGTCCTCTGGGGAGGTCCACTCCAGCCTGCGGATTGGAGTGTTTGAACAGAGTTGAAGATATTTTATCAACCCATCGTGAGGAGATCGCTGCGCTGGTCATTGAGCCCATGATCCAAGGTGCAGCGGGAATGATCACTTCTCCAAAGGGCTACGTGAAAGGAATAAGGGAACTGACTAAAAAGTACGGTGTACTCCTGATCGCTGATGAGGTGGCAACGGGTTTCGGAAGAACGGGAAGAATGTTCGCCTGCGAGCATGAATCGATCTCCCCGGATATCCTCTGTCTCGCAAAGGGGATCACAGGAGGATACCTTCCCCTGGCCGCCACTCTAACGACAGGAGAGATCTTCGATGCCTTCCTCGGAGAATACAAAGAGAAGAAGACTTTCTTTCACGGTCACTCGTATACCGGAAACCCTCTAGCCTGCGCCGCCGCCGTGGCCAATTTAAAAGTGATGAAGGAAGAAAGGATCCTTGAAAAACTGCAAGGTAAGATTCAATTTCTATCGGAAGCTTTAAAGGAATATAGGAAACTCGAACACGTCGGCGACATTCGACAACTTGGAATGATGGTTGGGATCGAACTCGTCGTCGATAAGCAAACGAAGGAGGAATACCCTTTTGAGGATAAAATCGGGATCAGAGTGATTCAAGAGGCGAGGAAAAGGGGGCTCATCATTAGACCCCTTGGAAATGTCATCGTACTCATGCCGCCATTAAGCATGTCCCAGGACGAACTGAGCGAGATGCTTTCGATTACCTATGATTCGATAAAGGCCATCACCAGTCCCGGCCTCCCATGACAGGGAGACTGTGTCACAGTCACGGCCATGGTGGAAGAGACAGTCAGGTTTCAAAGCTTTGGGATGCGGTCTTTTAGGAATGGCTAATCGGCGCTTACGGAGAATGGAGCCGTTTAACGGAAATCGAAGGCCTGAATCTGGCCTGTGGAAGGTCGCCGTTCCAAAGCTTTTCCACCCGACCGTCTCTTCCGCCTTGTTTGAACCCGGCTTTTGTAATTGTGACACAATCTTCAAGGAGGAAGGGGAAAGTGTTGGAAAAAGTTTTTGCTTAACAAAATTTCAAGAAATTCAACGTTAGTCGGACAGATGGGGAAAGGGGTTTTTGTCACAGCCACAGATACGGGGGTCGGGAAGACTGTCGTCACGGCGGGTCTTGTAAGTCTTTTGATCAAAGAGGGACTCGACGTGGGCGTGATGAAACCGGTTGAAACAGGGTGTCCTAAGAGAAACGATAGGCTCGTTCCGAGGGATGCCACCTTTCTAAAAGCAGTATCAGGTTCCAAAGATGCTCTCTCTCTCATAAACCCTTATCGGTTCTCCAAACCCCTGGCTCCGCTAATCGCCGCAAAGATCGATCACAAAAAGATCGAGCTAAAAAAAATCTCCTCAGCTTATAAAAAAGTCAGTGAAAAGCACGATATTATCTTTGTCGAAGGAGCCGGTGGCCTCCTGGTGCCCCTCGCAGGGAAATTAACGAATCTGGACCTCATATTGGAGCTGAACCTTCCGATCCTTGTGGTAATCGGTTCGAAGCTTGGGGCGGTTAACCATGCCCTCCTCACTCTCAGCTGGGCGGCAGAAAACGGCATAAAGATCCTCGGGGTTTTAATCAATCGACCAAATCCTAACTCAGGTTCTCGAAAGAGTCTGGTTGAGGAGACGAATCCAGGGTTGATCCGGTCTTTTGCGGAGGCGCCGATCCTTGGGAACGTTCCCCACATCCCTTTGATTTCTAAACCGCATCTCTTCTCGAAGCCGGCCTTGATGAATATTTTAAGGGCAGCCATTGATGTTGAAAAGCTCAAAGCACGAATACTTTAAAGCCACTTGTCCCATCTCCTCCGCGGACCAGATGTTATTTTCAGGCCCATCATAAACTACAGCCCACCAGGATTCCCAAAGGCCCAGCCTGAAGCCAAAGGTTTATCGGGGAGATCGAAAGTATTTGACAAACGATACATCTCTATATCATATAAGCAGCGAGGTCCTTCTATCGGACAATCTGGCTCTATGATGGCTGTCAAGGTCCATACTCTGAAATCTGGGATGGCGGCTTTCCCGTGGAGACCGCTGGTCATGCTGGCTGCGGTGGCGGCCGCATTTGCGCTGGCCTATTTCACGCCGGCGCGGAAGTATTTCGGCAACATCCAAAGCGTTAAATACTGGCTGTTATCGCTGGGATGGCTGGGGCCGGCGGCATGGATGGCGATTGTTTTCGCCCTCGTGGCTGCGGGTATGCCCCGTCTGCTATTCTGTCCGGTCGGCGGCCTGGCGTTCGGATTCTGGCACGGTCTACTGTGGACTCAGGTAGCAACACTGGCCGGTTATTATGCCCTGTTTCTGTTTGTGCGCTGGGGTGGTCGGGATTTCGTTTTACGCCATTGGCCGCGGATTGGCCGGCTCAAGGAACACTTTCACGGACATTCCGCGGCGCTGCTGGTTTTTGCCATACGCCAGCTCCCCATCAGTGGGTTGATCATCAATTTTCTGATGGGGTTGTCGCCCATCCGGCACCGCCACTTTCTGCTGGGGACGGCCTTCGGGATTCTACCCGAAGCCATCCCGTTCACGCTGGTATCCAGCGGCATGGTCAAGCTGACCAGTCAAAACACGCCTCTCTACATCGCGGCTGCGGTGGGGGTTCTTCTGCTGGTGTGCGCAGCCCTGTGGTATTTCTCACAGCATTCGAAACTGCTGGCCGATCTGCGTGGCGAAACTCAGGCTGCGGACGAGGAAGCGAGAGTCTCTCCTTCCGACGAGTCCTGACCCGGATCTGACAAGGTCGGCTTGGCGGTAACAAATTTACCCCAAGACCTCCGCTACGGGTGAAGAAAGCATCGCATATTTTGCAGTCTTTTTTGCTTGACAGGCAACCGCGTTTTCCGTATATTCAACCCAACCAAAAGTGAATTCTCATCAAAAATCCCTACCTACATGTAGTGCTGAATTGGGTCAAAAAACAGAGATCAAGGTAGCCGCTCTGGCTGGAGAGGTTAGCCAATAACCTCCCTCCAGTCTGATTTTAAGTAATGCCTTTCAAGAATTTCGAAGACACGAATAGACAATTTCTTTTTGAAGATGGCCCACAAAATGATTGGGAAGATGACTTAGAAAAAAGCCATGAATAAGGGCCGTAAACTTGACGAAGAATGAAAGGAGCCAAGGGGAGGATTAATGCCCGCCCGAGAATTTGAGCGAGCAAGGACAGAAGTCACCTTGCTGCGAACTTACTGAAGAAGAAAGGAGGTAAAACAATTTGATCAGTGGATGGATGACATTTCTCAAATACTTCTATGTAGAACCAATCAAAGGAGGACTCTGATGAAAAAAACAATCCTTTTTCCGACTCTGACAGTAATTTTCTTGATGCTCCTTGGTTTTTCTTCTCAGGCGCATTCAGCAAAAGAGCCTATCGTTATCGGGTTTATCCATTCGATGAGCGGCGCCATGTCTATGTACGGTATCAGCTCCGAAGCCGGAGGACAAATCGCTGTGGAGGAAATCAATGCCGCTGGCGGGGTTCTGGGCCGGCCCCTGAAAATGATCACCCGGGACGATAAACTGAATGCCGAGACAGGGTTAAGGGAGGCCAAGGATCTCATATTAAGCGAGAAGGCTGATTTTCTGACTGGAACCATCAGCAGCGCTGTGGCCCTGGCCATATCGAATTATGTAAAAAGAGAAAAGAAAATCTTTCTCGTCAACATTTCTCAATCCTCGAGTTTAACGGAGGAGAACTGGCATCGTTATATTTTCCGGATCGACACGAATGCCGTTCCTTATTGGGGATATGCGCCGGCTCTGGCCCTGGCGAAAAAATGGAAAGACAAAAAGATCGTTAGTCTTGGCTTCGATTACGAAACGGGGAAAAACTCCCTCAAGGCTTTCAAAGAGAAATACTTGGAACTGGTTCCAGATGCCAAAATCATAGACGAACTCTGGGCCCCCTTGGGGACGACCGACTTTACCGCCTACATTTCCAAAATAGCTAACTCTGGAGCAGACGCTTTTTTTCTCGCTTGTATCTATGGAGGAGGAGAATTAGCTTTTTCCAAACAGGCTTATGCTTTCGGCCTTTATGATAAAATGCATGCGATTCAACCTTGCGCGGGTGATATCGAAACCTGGTTCAGCATTAAGAAGGGAGATCCCTACCCCAAAGGAGCTTTGGCCACTTGCCGGTACCCATTCTGGGCCATAAAGGATCCAAAAAGCAAACAATTTGCCGAAAAGCATAACAAGAAAGTTGGGTTTTTGCCCTCTTATGGGGCCATGAACCAGTATTTAATCACGTACGCCTTGAAGGCCGCCATCGAAAAGGTTGGAACAGTTGATACGGAGAAGATCATCAATGCACTGGAAGGGATGGTCCTGGATACCTTTGTGGGGAAGGTCCCCATTCGGCCTTATGACCACCAGGCCATGATGCCAAACTGGTATGGGATCATGAATTTTACGCCCGAATTCTCCTTCCCCCATGTCACCCAGATCGATGTCATCGGGGAAGAAGGGTATCACACCATTGACCAGATCAAGAAGCTTCGGGAAGGTAAGTGAAGCCTTTCTGGACGTTTTTATGCTACCTTCGGTGAAGCTTTAAAAGGCTGATTTTGACGAAGACGCCGGGGAGGTGATTCTCCTTCCCCGGCGTCCGGAAAGAGAGGGCGAATCTCGTGACCTTCGAGGCGATTGCCGGGCAAACCTTGAGCGGGATCAGCGTGGGAATGGTCTTGTTCTTAATCGCTGCCGGCCTGTCTATTATTTTTGGTACGTTGAAAGTATTAAATCTCGCCCACGGGTCCATCTATATGTTGGGCGGATTCTTGTGTTACGGATTTACTTCCACCTTTGCTCCCCTCCCGGGTGTGTTCTGGTGGACCCTGCTGGCCGCTCCGCTGATTGTCGCCCTGGCAGGTGGACTTATCGAAATATTTCTTTTGCGTCGAATTTATGCCCAGGAGATGCTTTATCAGTATATTCTGACTTTTGGTTTAATTTTAATTATCGGAGAGACGTGTAAGTTTATCTGGGGGGTCGGGTATCATACCGTAGGAACCCCATGGCCATTTAACGGAAAAGTATCTTTATGGGGATTGTCTTTCCCGGTATATAACCTTTTTCTGATTGGCTGTGGATTTGCAGTTTTTATCGGACTCGTGGCCTTAATGCGCTACACCGGATTGGGAAGAATTATCCGTGCCGTAACCTACCATCGGGAGATGGCCAGCGCCTTGGGAATCAATGTGCCCAAAGTCTACACGGGGGTATTCATGCTCGGGTGCTGGCTCGGGGGGCTGGCTGGAACGTTGATGCCTCCTATGTCCGTGGTCGCTTTAGGTTCGGATATGGCGGTCATCATTGAGTGTTTTATCATCGTGGTCATCGGAGGGCTGGGCAGTCTACCCGGTGCTTTCATCGGGGCGATCATTCTTGGGCTGCTAACCGCCTTTGGCATCTATATCATTCCGAAACTGGCTGTGGCGTTTGCTTTCATGTTGATGATTGTCATTCTGATTATCCGGCCCTGGGGCCTGATGGGCAAACCGGAATGAGGGAAATCGGGTGATGAAAAGTTTAGTCAGTGCGTTAAATTCCCACCGCTTTCTGCTGCCACTGGTGTTGCTTCTCTTTCTTTTGGCTGTACCCCTCATCATGAAGGCAAGCTGGGTAAGTCTGGTCAATGAAATGCTGATCATGGCCCTGGCCGGTTGCGCCCTGAACCTTATGCTGGGCTACACTGGAATGGTCTCCTTTGGCCCGGCGGGTCTGTATGCCGTAGGAGCCTACACGACGGCCATTCTCCTGACCCGATATAAGTTTCCGTTTGCGATCGCGGTGATTTCCGCCCCAATCCTAGCCGGAATCATTGGGGGCATGATAGGGTGGTTTTGTGTTCGCCGAAGCGCCGTCTACTTTGCTTTGCTCACCCTGGCGTTCGCCCAGATTATCTGGACTATCATCTTTGAATGGTACGGTTTTACCGGGGGCGACAATGGCATTGTCTCCATTCCTATCCCGGAATTTTTCTTTACGATCAGCCATTGTTATTATCTTACTCTGATCATTGTGGGGATCAGTTTGCTGCTGCTCTGGATGATCGTTCAATCCCCCTTCGGCAAGACGCTCCAGGCCATACGAGAAAATCCCGGGAGAACAGAATTTATCGCCATTCACCTAAAAAGATATCAGCTATCGGCCTTTGTGTTGTCGAGCGCATTTCTCGGCATAGCGGGTTCTCTGTTTTGTGTTTTTAGTGGAAGCGTTTTCCCGGATTATGCTCATTGGGTAAAATCCACGGATATGCTGGTCATCTGTCTTTTGGGAGGGTTTTATAATTTTGGGGGCCCGATCGTCGGCTCCGTCGTTTATATTCTGCTTAGCAAAATGATTGCCAAACAGACGATGTTCTGGATGTTCTTTCTCGGGGTCATCATTGTCTTCCTGGTTTTGTTCATGCGGAACGGCATTGTAGGATTTCTCTCAGAGAAACTCGCCCCCGTTCTCCATAAAATCTATGGATCCGGGGCGGACGAGGGAACCTGATGATTTTAGAAACTCAGAAGCTCGTGAAATCATTTGGAGGGTTGACGGCTGTCTATGATGTCAATCTCCGTATCCGGGAAGGAGAGCTGGTCTCGATCATTGGACCTAATGGCGCCGGGAAGACGACCCTCTTTAACCTTCTCACCGGGCACTTACCGGTTGATTCGGGAAGGGTGATTTTCAAAGGGAAAGAGATCACTAAACTGCCTCCTCATGCGATTTCGCGCATGGGCATAGGTCGCTCCTTTCAACGCCTCAATATTTTCCCCCGGCTGAGCGCCTTTGAGAATATCCAGGTGGCGGTTTTCTCCGAGCAACGGAAGAGCCGCAATATATTTGCCCGGGCTTCCAAACTGGCCCGGCACGAGACGGAGGCCATTTTGGAAAGCGTGGGGCTTCTGGATAAGAAAAATATTAAAGGCGGGCTGTTGGCCCATGGAGACCAAAAACGATTGGAAATGGGAATCGCCCTGGCGGTAGAGCCCAGCTTGCTCCTCCTGGATGAGCCGACCCAAGGAATGAGCCCCAGGGAAAGCGGTGAGCTTACCCAATTGATTCAAAGGCTGGTCAGAGAACGGGGATTGACGCTCATCTTTGTGGAGCACGACATGAATGTCGTCTTTGGAATTTCCGATAGCATAACAGTCCTCCACCAGGGAAAGATCATATTTGAGGGTAGGCCCGACGAAGTGAAAAAAAACGAAGAGGTCCAGAGAATCTATTTGGGAGACGAAAAAGGAACATGGTCCTAGTTGTTAAGGAAATAAACACGTTCTATGGCCTCAGCCATATCCTCTTTGGTGTTTCTCTGGAAGTAAAACAGAGCGAAACTGTCTGTCTTTTGGGAAGAAATGGAGTCGGCAAGACAACTACTCTGCGGAGCATTATGGGGCTTGCCCCACCACGGTCAGGTAGCATAAAATTCATGGGGAAAGAGATCAGGGGCAAACAGCCCTTCGATATTTACCGGTTGGGCATTGGTCTGGTGCCTGAAGATCGAATTATCTTTCCAGACCTTACTGTCCACGAAAATCTTGAGATCGGAATCAAGAAGGGTAAGAGAAGAGGAAATACGGAGGGCTGGACAGTTGAGAAAGTTCACCGGTTGTTTCCCATATTGAAAGTGAGGGATAAGCAATGGGGGGGAACCCTCTCCGGAGGAGAACAGCAGATGCTCACCATCGCCAGGACCTTAATGGGCAACCCCCGCCTCTTGCTTTTAGACGAGCCCTCGGAGGGACTAGCTCCGCTCGTTGTTAGGGCGATCGAGGAGCAAACCTTGCTGCTCAAAAAAGAAGGCATGACGATCCTTCTTTCAGAGCAAAACTCCAACTTCGCCTTGAGGATTTCCGACCGTGGCTATATTCTCGAAAAAGGTCTTGTGGCCTGGCAAGGGAGCATCTCGGAGTTGAAAGGCGACTCGTCGATCATGAAAAATTACTTAGGCCTATGAAAGTGTGAAGAAACTGGTCCTCTTTTGTCCTCGGCCCTTTCAGGATGGCTCCCTCTTTGAACTTCAGAATGCGTGGCATCATAGGTGCGCAACCATTCGTGGCAGTAAGCCTATGAAGATGCTACGATTAGACCGCGCAAAGCTATCCGTAAAAGGTTCCGCCCTGCCTTCACCGAAGCGGCTACGCGCAGGCAGGTCCAAAGTTCTCCAAGAGAACCATCCTTGCGGGTTTGGTTTTATTTTTGTCGGTCCGAGGAGATACTCATGAACTTAGCCCAATTCTTGATCGACACCGCCACCCGTATTCCCGATCATCCAGCCATACGATTTGCAGGAGGGGTCCTGACTTATGGCGAAATGAACCAGAGAGTAGACGCTCTTGCCCGCGGTCTCAAACGATTGGGGATCCGACCAAAGGATGTCTGCATCTTAATGATGCCCAGCTCTCCCAGCTGGACTCTCGTCTACTACGCCCTAGCCAAGATGGGAGCAATCGTGGTGCCCGTGAACCCTCTGTATCGTCAGGGAGAGCTCAGTCATATTTTCCGTGATTCCGGCGCGCGGGCATTTGTGGGCCACGCGGATTATCTCATGGAGCCGTCCCTGGTGATAGACTCGACGCCGGATATTAAGATCCGCATCGCTGAAGGTAAGAACTTACCCCCGGGATTTACTCAGCTGGAAGGGTTGTTTGACGGGGTCGGGGAATTCACAATTAGTCCAACTCTCCCCGATGACCCTTTTGCGGTGATTTATACCAGTGGGACGACGGGATTGCCCAAAGGGGCTGTGCTGACCCATCACAGTCTTAGGAGTGACGCCATCGCGGTCACCAAATTGAGATATACGGAACCTCAGGATGTTGTCTTGAGTGTATTGCCCCTCTTTCACATCTACGGCATGACTCACTCCCTGAACATATCAGTCTATCTGGGGCTCACCATTCGCATGTGGGAGCACTTCGTTGCCGAAGAGGTTTTGGCGGCGATCGAGGAGGAAAAGAGCACGATTCTTTACGCTGTGCCCACCATGATCAACCGCCTTGTCGAGTTGGCGAAAAGCACGGCCCCCAAGAGGTCAAGCCTGCGCTTCTGCATCTCAGGCGGGGCCTCTTTACCCGTTGAAATACTGCACCGTTTCCAAAGGGCCTTTAGCGCGACCATTTATGAAAGTTACGGGCTTACCGAGTGTTCTCCTACCTGTGTCGAAAACCCTTACGGAAGACCCACTCGCCCGGGATCCATCGGACTCCCCATACCCGGCTTCCAAGCACGAATTGTGGACGACGATGACAAGGACGTGGGGCGAGGTGAAGTCGGTGAACTCCTCATTATGGGGTCCGGAGTCATGAAGGAATATCTGAATCAACCGGAGGCTACGGCCAGAACCCTGCGAGGGGGCTGGTTACATACAGGCGATCTGGCCCGGCTGGATAACGACGGCTATATCTATATTGTAGACCGTAAGAAGGAAATGATCATACGAGGGGGTTATAATGTTTACCCCCGTGAGATTGAAGAAGTGCTGTATAAGCATCCAGCCGTATTGGAGGGAGCAGTCATCGGAGTACCTCATGCCGATTTGGGTGAAGAGGTGGCGGCAGCGGTTGTTCTGCGGCCGGGGGTCCAGACCTCGCCCGACGAACTGCGTCAGTACGTGAAAGACCGGGTAGCTCCCTACAAATATCCCCGAATCATTAAATTCGTAAGCGAACTGCCCAAAACCTCAACCGGAAAAATTCTGAAACGACAGATATCACTAAAGGATTGAATTTCGGGTTCAGGCAGTCGATTACTTTCCCTGGGACACTTTCTCTCTTGTGCTTGTGAGAGAATTCTTTTCAAGAAGAAAGGAGAAAAGAGATGAACATCGCCGGAATCGCCGAGGAAAGGGCGAAGGAGCAAGGGGAGCGAGTCAGCCTGATTTACGAAGGGAAAGAGATTACGAACGTGGAGATGATCCGGGCATCCCGGAGGCTTGCCCGGGCCCTCAAGGACCTGGGTGTGGAGCGGGGGGACCGGGTCATCTTGCAGATGCCCAACTGCCCGGAGGTGCTTCAGAGCTTCGGAGCCATCTGGAGGATCGGCGCGGTGGCTGTACCGATCAACTACCTGGTGGGTGAGGAAGAAACCGCCTACATTTACCGGGATTCGGGCGCGAAGGTGGTGATCAGCAGCTCGGCCTTCCTTCCCAAGATAGGCGCGGGCAAGGCAAAGGCTTGCGACCTGGAAACGGTGATCCTTGTCGACCCGGAGGTTCCTGAGGGGTTCGTTTCCTACCCGCATCTCATCGAAAAAAACGCCGAGGAAGCGGAAGTGGTGGACATGGATGACGACGAGTTAGCTGCTTTAATCTA
>JBAVGF010000315.1:0-9355 GCA_049684675.1 Thermodesulfobacteriota bacterium
ATTGAATATTGATCTTCTCCCTATTCGAGCCCTTCGCATCGAAATAAAAATTTGGGAGGAGGAATTTTTTGACAGGATCATCTCGCTATTTTGAAAAGGAGAGGAGAAATTGAAAGCACAGGTCAAGATATTCGATACGACATTACGCGATGGGGAACAATCCCCAGGGGCGACGATGAATGTGGCGGAAAAGGTGAGGATCGCCCAACAGTTGGAAAAATTGGGAGTCGACATCATCGAGGCGGGTTTTCCCATTTCATCACAAGGAGACTTCGATGCGGTCAAGGCGATTTCCAGAGCGATCACGCGTTCACAGGTAGCGGCTCTGGCCAGGGCGAATCCTCAGGACATTGATCGGGCCTGGGAGGCGGTCAAGGGAGCTAGATTTCCCATCCTTCATACATTTATCTCCACCTCTGACATCCATCTCAAGCACCAGTTGAAGATGACCAAGGAAGAGGTCATCCGGGTGGCTACCCAATCCGTGGCGAGGGCAAGGCGGTTTACCCCGAATGTCGAATTCTCAGCGATGGATGCGACCCGAAGTGATGTGAAGTTTCTCGCGGCGGTGATCGAAGCGGCCATCCGATCCGGGGCCGTCACGATCAATATTCCCGATACGGTGGGCTATGCGATTCCCTCTGAGTTTGGAAAACTGATTCGAACCCTCCGGCAAACGGTCAAAGGGATAGAAAAGGTCACGATGAGCGTCCATTGCCACAATGATCTTGGCCTGGCCGTTGCCAATTCCCTCGCTGCGATCCAGAACGGGGTAAGACAGGTGGAGTGCACGATCAACGGGATCGGGGAGAGGGCGGGAAACACCTCTCTCGAAGAAGTGGTGATGGCTATCCGAACCCGAAAAGATCTGTTCCCGTTCTATACGCAGATCATTCCCAAGCATATCATTGCCACCAGCCGTTTGGTTTCAAAGATCACCGGTATGGTCGTTCAACCCAACAAGGCCGTCGTCGGTTCGAATGCCTTCGCCCACGAGTCCGGGATTCATCAGGATGGTGTCCTCAAGAAGAAACAGACGTATGAGATCATGACACCCGAATCCGTGGGAATCCCTAAATCTTCTCTCGTCCTGGGCAAACTCTCCGGGCGTCACGCTTTCAAAGATAGGTTGAAGAATTTAGGCCTTCGGCTTTCAGAGAAGGATTTTCAACTCGCCTTCACCCGATTCAAGGAGCTGGCAGACAAGAAGCGTGAGATTTATGATGAGGATCTTGAGTCGATCGTCGTCGAAGAGATCCTCCGGATGCCCCACCGTTTCAAGCTGGTTTATCTCAATGTCATCGCTGGAAACATCACCATTCCGACCGCCACGGTCAAGATGGAGGTGGATGGAAAACTGATCCAGGAGGCGGGATTTGGCGATGGGCCTGTGGATGCCACCTTCAAGACGATCAAGAAGATCACCCGCACGAAGTCAAAACTGCTTCAGTTCAGCATCAACGCCATCACCGGTGGGACAGAGGCCCAGGGAGAGGTGACCGTGAGGCTGGAGGAGAAAGGTCAAACGGTGATGGGCCAGGGCGCGGATACCGACGTGATCGTAGCCAGCGCCAAGGCTTATATCAATGCCCTGAACAAAATTGAATTCAAAAAGCAGAAGTTAGTAGGATTGTTTTAATGGCCAAAACTCATCCGATGACGATTACAGAAAAGATACTGGCCTTCCATGCCAAGAAAAAAGAGGTTAGCCCCGGCGATCTCATCGATGCTCGGGTCGATCTGGCCCTCGGCAACGATATCACCGCGCCGCTTGCCATCCAGGCCTTTGAGGAGATGGGTGCCAAAAAGGTATTTAATCGTGAGCGTGTTGTGTTGGTCCCTGATCACTTTACGCCTGCCAAGGACATTCTTTCTGCCGAACAATGTAAAGTCCTCAGAAACTTTGCAAAGGCCCATCGCCTCACCCATTATTTTGAAATCGGAGAGGTGGGGATCGAACATGCCCTTCTCCCTGAGAAAGGACTGGTCCTGCCAGGAGATGTAGTCATCGGGGCTGATAGTCACACCTGTACCTATGGGGCGCTCGGGGCCTTTTCAACCGGAGTGGGCAGCACAGACCTTGCGGCTGTGATGGCCACTGGAAGGCTTTGGTTTAAGGTTCCAGAGAGCATCAAGTTCATCTTTTTCGGGAAGCTCAATCCCTGGGTCTCTGGAAAGGATCTCATTCTCTTTACGATCGGACAGATCGGCGTCGACGGAGCTCTCTATCAGGCCATGGAATTCACCGGAGAGACGATCAGGAGACTGCCCATGGAAGGTCGATTCACAATGGCCAACATGGCAATTGAAGCCGGAGGAAAAAGCGGCATTTTTGATCCCGATCAAATTGCCCTTCAGTACATCAAGAAGAGGGCGGCGAGGCCCTATAAGCTCTACCATAGCGACCCGGATGCGAAATACAAAGAGGTGTATGAATACGATGCCTCGAAGATCAACCCACAGGTCTCACTTCCTCACATCCCTTCCAACGCCAAAGATGTAAGGGAGGTTGGAAAGATTGAGATCGATCAGGTGGTCATCGGCTCTTGCACCAATGGCCGTCTTGAAGACCTCCGCGTGGCAGCAAAAATTTTGAAAGGGAAAAAGATCGCCCCTTCCCTGAGACTGATCGTTATTCCCGCCACTCAGGAAATCTACCGGCAGGCTGTGAAGGAAGGCCTGTTTGAGATATTTCTTTCAGCAGGCGCAGTGATCAGCCCGCCGACGTGTGGCCCTTGTCTTGGGGGCTATATGGGTGTTTTAGCAGAAGGAGAGAGGTCACTGGCCACCACCAACCGGAATTTTCGCGGAAGGATGGGCCATGCTCAGAGTGAGGTCTATCTCGCAAGCCCTGCGGTGGCGGCCGCCAGTGCTATCAAAGGCAGGATCTGCCATCCAGAAGAAGTAGTTAAAAAAGGATTCAAGGGGTCCAGGGTTCAAAAAGTAAGCAGTAGGCAGAAGGCGGTACACAGAACCACTTGAACTCTACTTAAAGGAAAACAATGAAACCTGAAGGAAGGGTCTGGAAATTTGGATCGGATGTGGATACGGATGCGATCATCCCTGCCCGTTACCTCAACCAGACGGATGCGGGAGAACTAGCAAAGCATGTGATGGAGGATGAGCGGCCTGAGTTTAATAAGGAGGTTAAGAAGGGAGACATTCTATTGGCCGAAAGGAATTTCGGCTGTGGCTCATCCCGAGAACACGCTCCCCTTGCCTTGAAGGCAGCCGGAATCTCTTGCATCATCGCAGAGAGCTTCGCTCGTATCTTCTACCGAAATGGGTTTAACCAGGGACTTCCCCTCCTCGAATCTCGTGAGGCATCGGAGGCGATAAACGATGGGGATGTGGTTCAAGTCGATTTGTCGACGGGAGAGATCTTCGACCTGACACAGCAGAGGAAATTTCTTGCAAAACCTATCCCGGCCTTTATGCAAGAATTGATCAGCGACGGAGGTTTGATTCCACATCTTCAGAAAAAAGGACTAAAGGGGAAGGAGTAAATTAGGATTTCGAAAAAACTCTTCGGTCTTGCCTGCATTCTTATCAAAGTAAAGCCCACTTGATAAATATCTAACCCGATTATCCTCCTCTCCGCCGGCAGGAGAGTAGGCCCTGAACCGTGTTAGGTTCGGGACAGTCATGCACGCTATGTGGCGCACCCCCACCTTAAGCCTCTCTCTTGCCTACCGGCAGGCAGGTATCCAGTCAGAAATTTCGGGACTTATTCAGAAATTCCCAAATGACGTCTCTCAAGAATTTCTTGACAAAGAGTTCACCTTATAATAAGAAAGATTGAGTTCTTTACCTACCTATTCTCAGGTCTTTTGGATCAATCGCTTACAGCAAAGGAGGAGCTACCATGAAAAAACGATCTTTTGTCGGCTTGCTATTTTTTATTCTTTCTCTTTCTATATCGGGGTTTGCGGTCGGGGCAGATTATCCCACGAAACCGATCAACCTGCTCATCGGCTATGCGCCAGGCGGTTCCACGGACCTCTCCACACGAGCGCTGGCTTCGGAGGCAGCCAAAATCCTGAAACAGCCCATCGTTTGCAGCAACCAGGTGGGGGCCTCCGGAACCCTGGTCCTGGGGAGGGTCAAAGGGGAGAAACCTGACGGTTACACCATTTTCAACGCTCCCACCGCCAACTTCGACCGCATCCCGCACCTTCAGGCCGTCCCTTATGACCCCCTGAAGGACTTCACCTTCATCATGCAGTACGGTCTTTACCAGTACGGCTTAGTGGTGCGTGCCGATTCTCCCTGGAAAACGTTTGAGGAGTTTATCGATTATGCCAAGAAGAACCCCAATAAGATCAACTACGGCACTTCCGGCTTGGGGTCAGGGCAACACTTAGCCATGGAATACCTTGCTCAGAAGGAGAAGATTCAGTGGAACCACGTTCCTTTTACCGGCGGTGCCCAGGCTGTCACCGCCCTACTGGGCGGGCATGTGCAGGCTGTTTCTCAGACTACCGAGTGGAAAGAACACGTCATTGCGGGAAAGCTGCGTCTCTTGGTGGTCTGGACTTCCCAAAGGCTTAAAGCGTTTCCCAATGTGCCCACCCTTACGGAAAAAGGATACCCGTTTGCCGTTCATTCTGGTTTGAGCCTTATGGGCCCGGCCGGCATGCCCACACCCGTGGTTGAGAAGCTGCAAAACGCTTTTGCTGAAGCGATGAAGTCTAAAGTTTTCCTCGATGTGATGGAGAAGTTCGACATGCCGCCCGCTTATCTAGACAGCGACTCTCTGACCAAGTTGATCCACAAAGAATACAAGGAAACGGGTGAGCTGATCAAGGGTTTGGGCATAGGGATTTATAAAAAGTAAATGAAGAATAATGATCAGCGGTCCAGTCTCTTCTGGTTAGCCATTGGTCTGGCCATCGCCCTTTACTCAATGAAATATGGCCTGGGTAAATTTTCCTCTCCCGGCCCGGGATTTATGCCTTTTCTATCAGGCCTGACCCTCGCTGGGCTGGCCTTAGTCGTTTTTTTGCAGCAGCTTTCCAAGGGGAGCCGGGAAAAATTAAAAGACCTGTGGGTGAAAAAAAATTGGGCAACCATCATCATGGTCATGGGGGCCTTAGTTCTTTACACCATCTTTTTTAGGTTTCTCGGTTTCCTCCTCGACACCTTTCTGCTCACCGCTTTTCTCCTGCGGGTGATGGAGCCTTTAAGCTGGAAAAAAGTCCTGGCAGGAGCGATTGGCGCTGCCATTGGCTCCTATGCTATCTTCCAGCTCTGGCTTGAAGCTCAGCTCCCGAAAGGATTTCTGGGATTCTGAAAATGGATATTTTTGCCCATGCCATGATGGGTTTCCAGGTTGCCCTGCAACCTGCGAACCTTTTCTTCTGTTTCACGGGAGTCCTGATCGGAACGCTGGTGGGTGTTCTCCCCGGGTTAGGCCCGGTGGCAGCCATGTCCTTGCTCCTGCCCAGCACGTTTCATGTCTCCCCGGTTTCGGCGATCATCATGCTGGCCGGGATCTATTACGGGGCCATGTACGGCGGGTCCACGACTTCCATTCTCGTCAACATTCCTGGGGAAGCAGCTTCCGTCGTCACCTGCCTGGACGGATATCAGATGGCCCGGAAGGGCCGGGCCGGCCCCGCCCTTGGAATCGCGGCCTTCGGCTCTTTTATTGGGGGTACGCTCTCCATTATCGGGTTGATGTTCATGGCGCCTCCACTGGCCGAGATGGCCCTGCAATTTGGACCCCCGGAATATTTCGCCTTGATGCTCCTGGGGTTAATTATCCTCACCTTCCTGGCCAGCGGCTCTATGCCCAAAGCTCTGATGATGGCGGCCTTCGGGCTTTTCCTGGGCCTGATCGGGATGGACATCATGACCGCCACTCCCCGGTTTACTTTCAATCTCTATTTCCTGATGGACGGAGTAGGACTTGTCCCTGTGGTCATGGGGCTCTTCGGGGTTTCCGAGGTATTGTTGAATGTGGAGGCCCGAATCAAGCAGGATGTTTTCCAAACCAAGATCAAGGGACTCCTGCCGAACCTCAAGGACTGGCGAGACAGTACCTGGCCGATTATCCGCGGTTCGGCGCTCGGCTTTTTTCTCGGTATCCTCCCGGGAGGAGGGGCGGTGATCTCTTCTTTTGTCTCTTACGGCGTGGAGAAGAAATGTTCCCGCCACCCGGAAAAATTTGGGACCGGCGTTATTGAAGGAGTAGCCGGTCCGGAAACAGCCAATAATGCGGCGACGGGAGGGGCCTTCATTCCCTTGCTTACTTTGGGCATTCCAGCCAATGCGGTCATGGCTATGCTCCTGGGTGCCCTGATCATTTACGGCATGCAGCCCGGGCCCATGCTCATTAAACAACACCCCGACCTATTCTGGGGAGTTGTAACCAGCATGTATATCGGCAACGCCATGCTTTTGGTTTTGAACCTCCCGCTCATCGGTGTCTGGGTAAAAATTCTGAAAATTCCCTACCCTATTCTCTTTCCGCTCATTCTGCTCTTCTGTCTGATCGGGGTTTTCAGTTTAAACAACAATGTGGGAGAGATTGGCTTGATGCTTTTCTTCGGGGGGGTTGGCTATTTGATGAAAAAGTTCAACTACGAAGCGGCACCCCTTGTCCTGGCTCTGGTTTTGGGACCCATGATGGAGAATGCCCTCCGCCAGTCCCTGATCATGTCGAACGGGAGTGTAAGTATCTTCTTTACTCGACCGATCTCTTTGGGCATCGTCCTGGTTGTCCTGGCCTTGTTGCTCCTTCCCCTACTCCCATGGGTGAAGCGGAAACGGGAAGTGATAGCGGAAATAGCTGAGGATGAATAAAGAACCCCGCCCTCTTAACAACATCCTTCTTTTTCTCCTATTTATTATTTAGGCACAAAGTGGTATCTTGAGAACAGGGGTGTTCAAAGAGCACCCCTTTTTTATAACTAAAAAGATTCCTCTGGTGAAAACGGGAGGCGAAAGTCGCAAGCGGGGTTACCCCTTACACCTAACGCCTTGCTCCTTGCGAGTCAGAATTTCGAGATTCGAATTTTAGTTTTTTTTCTGCTATATATAGAGATATAGTCGAGGTTTAGGGAGGTTTGAATGAAGAAGCAGAAATATAATGTGGCCGTCGTAGGGGCCACCGGTGCAGTGGGAAATGAAATGGTCGCTATTCTAGAGGAGAGAAACTTTCCGGTAGATAACCTAAAACTTCTTGCCTCCACACGGGGGGCGGGCAAAAAGATGGAGTTTAAAGGAAAGTCTTATACGGTGGAGGCGCTCAATGAAAACTCCTTTGCCGGAGTCGATATCGGCCTCTTCTCCGCAGGAGGCTCGGTAAGCGAAAAGTTTGCCCCTATCGCTGGAAAGGCGGGCTGCGTGGTGATTGACAACACCAGCGCCTTCCGGATGGATCCTCAGGTCCCTCTGGTGGTTCCAGAGGTAAACGCCCATGCCATCGCTCAATATCAAAAAAAGAATATTATCGCAAACCCTAACTGCTCGACCATTCAGATGGTGGTCGTGCTGAAACCCATCCATGATGTCGCCCGGATCAAGAGGGTGGTGGTCTCCACCTACCAGGCAGTCTCTGGAACGGGAAAGAGGGCAATCAAGGAATTGGAGACCCAAGTTCTCGCCATCTACAACCAACAGGAAGTCAAG
The DNA here is from genome assembly GCA_049684675.1 of Thermodesulfobacteriota bacterium. Lineage (GTDB taxonomy): Bacteria > Desulfobacterota > BSN033 > BSN033 > UBA1163 > UBA1163. Next base: position 7,636 of record JBAVGF010000315.1, read on the forward strand.
AAAGAAGTATACCCGCACCAAATCGCTTTCAACTGTCTACCTCACATCGATGTCTTCTTGGATAATGGTTACACCAAAGAGGAGTTGAAGATGGTTAACGAGACGAAGAAGATCATGGAGGATAATTCGATCGGTGTGACCGCCACGACAGTGAGAGTTCCCGTCTTCTATGGCCATTCGGAATCGGTCAATATCGAGACAGAAAAGAAATTGAAACCGGACGAGGTAAGAAAGATTCTGTCGAAGGCTCCGGGGGTAGTGGTCGTGGACGATCCCAAGAAGTTTGAATATCCTCTGGCCATCCATGCGGCGGGCAAGGATGAAACCTTTGTCGGAAGGATTCGTGAGGATGAATCCATCTCCAACGGCATCAATATGTGGATCGTTGCGGACAATATCCGGAAGGGTGCTGCACTCAATGCCGTCCAGATCGCCGAAATTCTAATCCAGAAGTACCTGTAACATAATATGTAGCGTCAGCATTCCTGCCTCCCCGCCCTCGGTCGGGACCGGGGCAGGCAGGCATTAAATGGGGACGCTACTTCTGACTTAAGGAGGTAATACGATGAAGAAGGTAGTCCCTTTCATATCCATTTTGGCGCTGATTTTCATGGTCTGGGTTTCTCCCGGTTACGTCGCTGAAAAATCCCCTTATAAAATTGGAGTCAACCTCGAATTCACCGGGCCTTGGGCAGAGGTGACTAAGACCATGAAGAATGCCATGGTCTTAGAGGTGGAGAGGATAAACAAGACGGGCGGTATTGACGGACACCCTCTTGAGCTGATCTTCGAGGATAATGGCTTCGATCTCGGGAGGGCCGCTGCCAATATGACCAAGTTTACCAGAGATAAAGAAATCATAGCGGTCGTCGGGCCTTTTGAGGATAATCTACAGGCAACGACCAGGGCCATTGCCGAAAGGGAGAAGATCACAAACATCATCATCTGCCCTTCCAACCCAATGGTTCGAAGCTTAAAGCAAAATTGGGCCTTCAACATTGCCCAGAGTGACATCATTGCCATCCAAAAGCTGGTGGACCTTTCCCTGGCCAGGAAATATAAAAAGGTTCTGGTTTTCCATGGCGCATGGCCCTTGGCCCAGAGCCTGGCCAACTATTACAAGCGCTTTGGGGAAGAGAAAGGGATAAAGGTCATCATCTCTCAGGAGACCCATAAGCCAACCGATATTGACATGACCCCCCAGATTATCAAGCTCAAGCCCATCATCGAAAAGGAAAAAGTGGATGCCTTTTATGCCTGTACCGGTGGACCACCAGGCCCTATCATTTGCAAGAATTTAAGGACTCAGGGGCTTAAGATTCCGATCCTTGGAACCCATGCCTTTGGATTCGGCTTTGTCATCGCGCTGGGTGGAGAGGCCATGGAGGGTGTGGAGTTTGCGGCTGGAAAACCTGTGGTCCCTGATCAACTTGATGAGAATGATCCTGTGCGACCGGTCATCCTCGATTTCAGCAAGCGGTTTACGGAACGCTACGGCGTGGGAATTGACCAGATCGCCGGCCATGCCCATGACACGATCTCGCTGATCTATGATGCGCTCAAGCGATGTCAGGGAAATATCACCCGGGCAAAATTCAGAGATGCTTTGGAAAACACCAAAGGTCTGAAGAATTGTCACGGAATTTACAACTACAGCCCCACCGACCATGATGGTCTAAGCAAAAAGGATATGGTTTTCATTCGGATCGAAGGCGGTAAG
>JBAVGF010000316.1:0-2923 GCA_049684675.1 Thermodesulfobacteriota bacterium
GAACAATATAAAGACGTCATTCATGAGGATGCGATTAAGATTGCTGGAGCCACAAAAGCGCCGGACTACTGCTTTCGCGTCGGCGGCGTCAGAAAGTTTTTCCTCGAAACCAAAAAACCTTCCATTGATATCAAAAGCCAGACAAGTCCTGCATATCAATTAAGGCGATACGCCTGGAGCGCGAAGCTTCCTCTTTCCATACTGACAGATTTTCAAGAGATGGCTATTTACGATTGCCGCGTTCGCCCAAAGCCGAGCGATAAACCCAGTATCGGGCGAATCCGTCTTTACACATGCACCCAGTACATCGACTCTTTTGAAGAGATCCATAACTTCCTATCAAAAGAATCTGTTCTTAAAGGTTCCTTTGATAAATTTGCAGAATCTGAGAGACAGAAGCGTGGAACAGCAGAGGTAGATGCTGAATTCTTAAAGGAAATAGAGTCATGGCGCGAGGCTTTGGCTAAAGACATTGCCATGAAAAACCCAAGACTCACAGTTCCAGAACTTAATTTTACTGTCCAGCTCACCATTGACCGCATCATCTTTCTCAGGATGTGTGAGGATCGAGGAATCGAGCATTACGGTCAGATCCAAAACCTTCTCAATGGCACGAATACCTACCGCCGTCTCCGAGAAATTTTCTACCATGCTGATGACAAATATAACTCTGGCCTCTTCGACTTTAAAACAGACCGGCTCACTCCTGAACTTAAATTAGACGACAAACCACTCAAAGATATCTTTAAGAACCTTTACTATCCAGAATCTCCCTATGAATTCTCGGTCCTGGGAGCGGACATTTTAGGTCATGTCTATGAACAGTTTCTTGGAAAGGTAATCCGGCTCACCGAAGGCCATCACGCTAAAGTGGAAGAGAAACCCGAGGTGAGAAAAGCGGGTGGTGTCTATTACACCCCAACCTATATTGTGGACTATATCGTAAAGAATACAGTGGGAAAACTCTGCGAACGTAAAACCACAAGACAGATCAGTTCCCTTAGAATCCTTGACCCAGCTTGCGGCTCAGGTTCTTTCCTTCTGGGAGCCTATCAATACCTGTTGGATTATCACAGGGATTGGTATCAAAAGGATGGAGCACAAAAACATACCAAAGAGATCTATCAGGGCCGTGGTGGCCAGTGGTATCTCACCATTCAAGAGAAAAAGAGAATTCTCCTAAACAATATCTACGGTGTGGATATTGACCCACAGGCGGTCGAAGTGACTAAACTGAGTTTGCTCCTCAAGGTTATGGAAGGCGAAAATCAGGATACATTGGAACGCCAGATGAGGTTATTCAAAGAGCGAGCGTTGCCTGATCTGGGAAGCAACATCAAATGTGGAAACTCCTTGATCGGCCCAGATTTTTACCAGGGTAAACAAATGAACCTACTTGACAACGAGGAGGTTTATCAAATCAACGCCTTCAACTGGGAAAAAGAATTTCCCGAAATCATGAAAAGAGGGGGCTTCGATGTAGTGATTGGCAATCCACCGTACATCCGTATCCAGACAATGAAAGAATGGGCACCCTCAGAAGTTGAAATCTATAAAGAGCACTACGCCTCTGCCAGTAAGGGGAATTACGATATATACGTAGTGTTTGTTGAACGTGGTTTGAGCTTGCTGAACAAGTCTGCACGGCTTGGATTTATCTTGCCCCACAAGTTCTTCAATGCCCAATACGGGGAGGGCTTACGAGACTTGCTGGCAGAGGGCAAACATCTGTCAGAAGTGGTCCATTTCGGCGACCAACAAGTCTTTGCAGGAGCAACAAATTATACCTGCCTTCTATTTCTCGATAAAGCAGGGAGTAAACAATGCCATTTCATAAGGGTAGATGACCTAACAGCCTGGCGCATCAATGGTGAGTCTACAGAAGGGAAAATCCCGGCCACAAAGATCACATCCTCAGAGTGGAACTTTACGGTTGGGAAGAGTGCAGCATTATTCGACAGATTAAGCAGGATGCCAGTGAAGTTGCAAGAGGTTACAGACCGCATTTTTCAAGGAATCAAAACAAGCGCCGATAAAATTTACATCGTAGAAGAGATTGATCGGAAAGAAAACTGTGTCAAAATCTTTTCCAAGGAGAAAGAGGCCGAGTATTGGCTTGAGGCTGATCTATTACACCCCTTGATTAAAGGAGGCGACAGCAAGCGCTATTGTCTCTCCCAGACTAATCGCCTGATTCTATTTCCCTACTTGAAACAAGAGAAAGGTATTACTGAACTTATAACTGAATCAACCCTTAAGACCGAGTACCCTCTCACCTATGCCTACCTTGTTGATAATAAGCCGTATTTAGAAAATCGTGAAGGTGGCAAGATAGGGAGTGTACGTTGGTATACTTATGGTCGTACCCAAGCGTTAGAAGTCATCTCGCTTCCAAAAATATTCACACCCGATATCGCTGCTCGTGCATCATTTTCTCTGGATGAAACAGGCGAAGTTTTTTTCACGGGCGGCGTTGCTGGTGGTTATGGTATTCTCGTTTCGCCTAAATATTCACGTCATTACATTCTGGGACTGCTTAATAGTAAATTGTTGGAATGGTTTATCCGCCAATCTGCTACGCAAATGCGTGGTGGTTACTTCAGCTACGAATCTCGCTTTATTCGTAAACTTCCTATCCGTATGATTAATTTTTCCGACCCAACAGACAAAGCCCGCCACGGTAAAATGGTCAATATGGTTGAGCAGATGCTGACTCTCCATAAGCAGTTGGCGGCAGCAAAAACTCCTGATGATAAGATACGATGACAACGTCAGATCGACGCCACCGACCACCAAATCGACCAATTGGTGTATGAGTTGTATGGATTAACGGAAAAAGAGGTTCATTTAGTCGAGTGCTCAACAAGGTGATATTTGCAATATACGTCATATGTCAGTAACCGAGACCGAATCTACATTTACT
>JBAVGF010000317.1:0-10283 GCA_049684675.1 Thermodesulfobacteriota bacterium
GTCAAGCTTCTTCTTGGTCGGATCGACCGTGCGCTCGACGTTCAAACTGATCTTGTCAAGGATACCCGTGTTCTTGAAACTGTTAAATCCGATGAAGGTTGGAACGTTGTGAGCACCCGAGGTGGCGTCATAAAAGTAACCGCCTTCGATGTAGCCGTAGATGTTGATCCCAACCTTGTCCAAAGGTTGGGCCAGTCCCGCCTTGGCCAAAGTGCTCATCAACAGCCCGGGCGATGGTGCCGGGGCCTCCGGCGGCTTTACCTCTTCGATTGCTTTGTCTGAAGTCGATGCTGATGTCTCTTCGCCGCTTGCGTTCGTCACAAATGGGAACATCATCAGAACCGCCAGGATCAAGCCCAGTAATCTCTTTTTCATTTTTTCTCCTTCTTGCGATTTTACCGTTTTCCTTCCACGCTTCTCTTTAAGAAAAGGGTGAAAGGATTGTCCTTAGCGGACATAAACTGCTATTCTGTCCTCTACCTCGATATGGGTGTTTCTGAAGCTTTGTCGAGGTGAACTCCGCTGTAGCCCAACAACCCCATCTCCGGAATGTCGAGGCCCTCCATTTCTGTTTCTTCATCAACCCGGTTGCCTACTAAGAGATCGATTAGCTTGAAAACGATCAGCGATATCAGACCGACATATACAAAGTTGGTTATAACTCCGATACACTGGGCAAGAAATTGAGATGGATCGCCGTAAAAGAGGCCTTTGACTGTCCCGGACACATTATTCCAACCGTCGCCGTAAGAACCGTCTGCAAAGAGCCCCAGGGCGAGACAACCCCAAGCACCGTTAAATCCATGCACGGCAATGGCTCCCACAGGATCATCCACTTTCAGTTTTCTTTCAACAAAGAGAGCTGCTTCGACGACGAGCACGCCTGCAATTAAACCAATGATGCAGGCACTGATGGAGTTGACGAATGCACAAGGGGCGGTGATCGCCACCAATCCGGCGAGCATCCCATTGCACATCATACTGGGATCGGGTTTCTTGAAACGCACAATCCACATCCAAAGCGTTGCGGCGAGGGCTCCTGTGGCAGAGGCCAGCATGGTGTTAGTGGCAATGACACCTATCCTCAGATCCGTGCCTGATAGCGTTGAGCCGGCGTTGAATCCAAACCATCCAAAGGCCAGGATGAATGTTCCAATGACAGCCATGGGGATGTTGTGTCCAGGAATAGGATTAGGGCTTCCGTCCTTATTATATTTTCCAGTCCGGGGACCAAGCAACCATGCCCCTGCGAGGGCGATGACGCCTCCTGTCATATGCACTACCGAGGAACCGGCAAAGTCGACGTGGCCGTGGCCAAGGCCGAAGTTCTTTCCCAGGGTGGACAGCCAGCCTCCTCCCCAGACCCAGTTGCCAAAGATGGGGTAAATCACCGTTCCGACAAACCAGCCGTAGATGAAGAAAGAAAGGTATTTCCAACGCTCTGCCAGGGCACCTGTTGGAATCGTTGCGGTCGTATCCATGAAAACCACCTGAAAGAGAAAGAGGGCGAAGACCGCAATGTCATAGGAAGATCCAGAGAGAAAGAAGCCTTTGCCTCCAAAAAGGCCGAAGTCTTTTCCAAATAGGGTAAGGGTTACCTCATGGTCGAGCCCGGCATATCCGCCTAAGGTTGCAATTGGGCCCAATCCTCCGAACATGAAGGCAAACCCGCATATATAAAATCCAAGCATGCCAAGGGGGTAGATCATGAGGTTCATGGCCATCGTATGAACCGCGTTCTTGGCGCGGGTAAACCCCGTCTCTACCATCGCGAATCCAGGTTGCATAAACATGACGAGAAACCCGGCAATCAGCGTCCATATGATATTGATGGCCACCCGGTTGTGACCCACGGCGTTGGCCAATTCGGCCAGGGTGGGTTCACCTGCTTTTGCAGCAGGTACGTCTGAAACATTGCCCGTAGTTGTGCCGGACGAGTCCGGCTTGGGTGGGGAGGGCGTCGCGGGACTTGCCGCAGCTGGAGCAGGAGCCGTTTCCTCCGTGTGTCCAATCCCGATCATGAGCAGACTGGCTAACATAGCTCCTAAAATAATGATGGTTACAAATCGCTTTACCATAAGTGTTTACCTCCTTGAGAGTATTGGTCCACAGCATGAAAAACTGATTCATCGTTATTCCGCTGCCAAAAGAAGATGCCTGTGTGAAGAGAGCAGGGTTTATCATTCATTCCAGTCAATATCCTCGTTTCTCACAACCACGCCGTAAGCTCCATCCTTATGAATAAGAAAGATTAAATCGTCTTCCGTTCTGTTAAATATCCACTCACGTTCCTTTAACTGCCTATACAAACCTTCTTTCAGCCTTAGAACCTTGCCCGAAGAAACAGAACTTAATCTTGACCTTGCGACGCTATTGATAGGATGCATTTCGTTCCTCCGTCCCCTTTAAATGGCCTTTCTTGTTTTTTATCTTAATCAAGAATGATGCCAAAGAAAGTTTGTCGGCAACGAATGAAATCTAAAGTTTCAGAATCAAACAATTTTTCGATTGAAACGAGGCGTTGCGAAGATGAGGGAGATGGAAGGAGAGAAGAAATCAAAAACAACAATTTTGTTGGAAAAGAGAAAGAAACCCACAATATTGTGGGACTAAGGACGATAAGACTTTGGATTAACTCGAAGCTTTTTTACGCTGTAAGAGATAACCCTGTCCGTAGTCTTCAGAAGCCTGGCCGCCTCGGCCATGTTCCCTCCGGAATTTTTGAGAGCATCGATGATCAACTCTTTCTCATAGCTTTGAATTGCTCCTTCAAAGGAGAGGGAAGGGACGGTACCGGATTGTTCTCCGGTTTGAAGGGTGGGAGGGAGATGATAGCTGTGGATCACCTGATCCGTGCAGAAGAGGACGGCTCTCTCTATAGAATTCTCAAGCTCTCTCACATTGCCTGGCCAATGGTATTGCATGAGCATGTCGATAGCTGGAGTTGAAATCCTTCGAACATCCTTTTTGTGTTTTCCATTGAATTTTTCAACAAAGAAGTCAGCCAGAAGGAGAATGTCCGTCTTCCTCTCCCGAAGGGGAGGGATGAAGATGGGGAATACGTTCAAACGGTAATATAGATCCTCTCTGAAGGTGCCTTCCTCAATCGATCCTTCCAGATCTTTACTGGTGGCGGCGACGATGCGTACGTCCACCCGAAGCGTTCGGGTTCCTCCGATCCTTTCAAATTCCCTTTCTTGAAGAATCCTCAGGAGCTTTGCCTGGGCAGTCGGATTGAGTGTTCCAATTTCGTCGAGAAAAAGAGTTCCGCCATCGGCCCTTTCAAACCTCCCCATCCTCTGTTCAATCGCCCCGGTAAAAGCTCCCTTCTCGTGTCCGAAGAGTTCGCTCTCGATGAGAGTGTCGGGAAGGGCTGCACAGTTCAGTTTCAGGAAAGGTTTCGAGGCTCGAGCGCTGTTGAAATGGATGGCATTTGCCACTAACTCTTTCCCGGTACCGCTTTCACCCCGGATGAGAACGGTTACATCAGTGTTGGCGATCCTCTCGATCATTTGAAAGACTTCGGCCATCTTATTGCTCGTCCCTACAATACTGTAGAGACTGTATCTCTCTCTTAATTTTTCCTTAAGGGTGATGTTCTCACTTAAAAGTTGTTTCTTTTCGTCCTGGATCATCTGCTGGATCTTAAGACCTTGAGCGATCATAGAGGCAACGATTGACAGAAGACGGACATCCTCTTCGAAAGCGATGTCTTCGCTGAAAAGGCGATCCGCACTCAACGCCCCTAGAACGTTGGGCCCATTTTTGATGGGCACACAGATAAAAGAGATATTATTCTTCGTCAAATTTTCTCTCGATTGGGTCCGGTTGAGAAAGAGCGGTTCCTTTTCGATTTGAGGAACGACCATGGGCTCGCCCGTTTCTACGACCTTTCCCGTGATCCCCTCACCGACCCAATATTTTCCTCTCCCGATTTCCTCCTCAGTCATTCCGTGAGCAGCTCGGATTTCCAGCTCTCCGGTGTTTGGGTTCAATAGGGTAATGGTCCCCCGATTCATTCCCAGACGAGAATGGGAGGTATTGAGAATATCTGAAAAAGCTTCCTGGGAGTCAAATCCTGATCCGATGAGTTGGCTAATCTCATAGAGGACGGTAAGCTCTTTGACTTTTCTTTCCAGAGAGATGACAAGCTTATCCGGAGGGGAACCTTGGATTTTCTTGATGGACGCTTCACGGCGGGGGAATACAGAAACAGTTCCGTTCAATGGATCCTAACCTCCAATTCGATGACTAATATAACCATATATGAGCAATCCTTATGCCAGGTCTTAGAAGGAGGGGATTGGGTTGAGCTTCCATAAGATTATCAACTGGTTGGTAGTGATTGGATCAAGAGAATTCGTTAAGGGAGTTGATCGTCCGAAGAATTTTTATGTTGGATTTTGAGCAGTCTGCTAAGAAACAACCAAGGGAGTCCATACTTAGCAAAGAAAATTTTGCTTCTTAATGAGTGGGTCTACCTGGCGGCTAAAAGGAGGGTAACCTTCTATTGATTAACTCGGACTTCCCTTTTATGATTTGTATCAGTCGGTGATAAATGGTGACGACTCAATTTATCTGAGATAGAAGGAAAGGAAATGATGAAGAGGAGATACCTTCCCGTTTATTTATTGTTTGTTTCTTTGCTGACGGGAGTATTCCGTCCGGAGTTGCTATTTAGTTCCGAATGGGAAACTCTCGTCTTTCCTGAAGTAGCTGGTTGGAAACGGTCTGCGGAAATCCAGATTTTTTCGCCGAAAACTCTTTTTGAATATATCGATGGAGCAGCAGATCTCTATTTGACCTACGATTTCGAGGAATTGAAAGTAGCAGAATATCAAAATGAGAAAAAGGCTTCTGTCACCGTTGACGTCTATTTTCATAAAACCCCTACAAACGCTTTCGGAATCTATAGTCAGGAGCGTCTTCCGAATGCGGACTTTATTAAAGTTGGGGCTCAGGGATATATTGAGAATAATGTCCTCAACTTTTTGACCGGCCCATATTATGTGAAGATAAGCAGCTACAACACCGGAGCTGAAGATCAGGAGATTTTACTAACCTTCGCAAAAAAGGTGGCCGAAAGCTTAGGGGAGAAAGGATCGCTTCCTTCCGTTTTATCTTCGTTCCCGGAAGAAGGGAAGAAGGAAAATTGCGAAAAATTTATTACTAAAAATTTTCTGGGTTACTCTTTCCTCCATTCCGCTTTTATTGCTGACTATGAGGTATCAGGGAAAAAATTTAAACTCTTTCTGATTGAAGGTATGGATCAAAAAGACTGTAGGGATATGGTTCAGAAATACCTGCAGCAGACTGGAAATACCAAGAAAAATATTGTAGAAGGTTTTTATACGATATCCGATCCTTACCATGGAGAAATTGAGTTTTATTGGAAAGGGAAATTCATTTGTGGCGCGCTGAATGTTACCGATGCCTCTCTTCGTTCAAAGTACCTGAAGCTCTTTGAGCGGGGTTTGGAAAAGGAAAAATGAGGAGGACAAAGGAGCATGTCAAAAAAAATGATGGGTAGAAGAGATTTCATGAAATCGACCCTCGCCGGGTTTGGTGGATTATTTTTTCTTCCTAAGATTGATATGAAACGGGAGTTGAGAGTTGTTGAAGCCAAAGGGGAGGAGAAGAAATTTGTTTACCGAACCCTTGGAAAGACGGGGATCAAGGTCCCGGTGATCAGCATGGGAGTGATGAATACCGATAATCCGAGCCTTGTCAGGGTGGCGCTCGATTCGGGTATGGTGATGCTGGACACCGCCCAAACATATCAGAGAGGCCAAAATGAAGGAATGATTGGAGAGGTGCTTAAAGGACGTCCCAGGGATTCTTACGTCATTGCCACCAAAGCGCGCCTCCCAAACAATCAAACAACCGGTCTTTATACGGAAGAAGCAACGGAAGAAGCCTTTCTAAAAAAAGTGGACGTCAGCCTTAAGAATTTAGGGCTGGAGTATGTAGACATTTATTACCATCACAACGTATGGAAGAAGGAGTCGGCCCTGTACGAACCGATAATGAAGGCATTGGAAAAGGTTAAAAAGGCGGGGAAAGCTCGCTTTGTAGGGATCACCACCCACATGAATGAACCAGAGGTCATTCATGCAGCCGTCGATTCGAAATTCTATGATGTGATCTTAACATCCTATAATTTTCAGCAGAAACATTACACTGAGATGAGGGATGCTATTGGGAGAGCAGCTCAGGCTGGAATCGGAATTGTTGGGATGAAGGCAATTATTGGTTCCAGGCGGACCGTGGTGAAGAATCCGGCGGCAGCCTTGAAGTGGGTTCTCCAGAATCCAAACGTACATACGATCGTCCCGGGATTTACGACCTTTGAAGAGATGAAGATTGATTTAGCTGTGGCGGAATATCCCACGCTCACCGTTCCCGAAAAGAAGGATTTGGAAAAAGTGGTATCTGCTTCTGGATTATATTGCCAGGGTTGCAGGCAATGCGTGGGACAATGCCCGGAGCACCTACCTATCCCTGATTTGATGCGGGCCTACATGTATACTTACGGATATCGTAATCTCACACATGCTCAAGATCTCGTTTTGTCCCTAAACCTTCCCGACAGGGTTTGTGAGGATTGTTCTGATTGCGTAGTGAAATGTCCTAGTGGATTCAACGTTTCCAGCAAGATTCGGGATGTGGTTCGGTTAAGAGATGTCCCAACGGCATTTATGGTATGAGGAACCTTGAAGGAATCCGTAGCGCCCCCATTCAATGGGGGCGAATAGGTTCCGTCGGCAATAAATGCCGACGCTACAGAAATCCCCAGCGCTAAAGAGGATAGGAAGGGTTCACCGGTAAAGGAAAAGGAGTCACCCGTGAATAATGACAATCAAACAATTACACGGCGTAAGTTTCTTAAAACTGCTGCAGCGGGCGTCGCATTGGGCCTTGTCTGCAAGCCTTCTTTTTCATTTGCAAAAGAAGAGTATGATTTAGCGGTCATCTCCGGCGAGCCTGTAGCAGCCACAAAAAAGGCATTGGAGGCCGTTGGAGGTATCTCTCGCTTCGTCAAGAAAGGACAGCAGGTGGTTCTCAAGCCAAATATGTCCTTTTCCAGAACGCCTGAATTTGCCACTACTACCCATCCCTTAGTCGTTGCCACAGTGGCTCAGGCTTGTATCGAAGCAGGAGCTCAGCAAGTTTTAGTCTTAGATCATACGCTCCATAGGGCAGAACTTTGCATTGAAAGAGCGGGTATTCGAGAAGCATGCAAGAACATCCCCGGTGTTCATGTCCTTGCCCTTCAAGAGAGAAAGTTCTTCCGTGAAATCAAGATTCCCCAGGGAAAGGTCTTGGAACGCGTAGAAGTCATTAAAGAAATTTTAGACGGCCATATTTTGATTAATATTCCAGTGGCAAAGTCTCACTCGGCCACAGGTGTCAGCTTAGGCATGAAAGGGCTCATGGGTCTGATCTGGGATAGAGAGAGTTTCCATTCTCAGTACAACATCAATCAGGCCATAGCAGACCTGGGAACAGTTATCAGACCTCAGCTCACCATTCTGGACGCCACCCGGGCTTTGGTTTCTGGTGGACCGGGCGGGCCTGGAGAGGTTAAGAAGCCAAATCTTATCATCGCCGGCATTGATCCTGTTGCCGTGGATTCTTACGTTGTGAGTATCGTTCCGTGGTATGGTCAGAATTTCAAGGGTCGACAGGTTGAGCATCTGCTCATCGCTTACCAAAAGGGTCTGGGAAAGATCGATATCGATCAGCTTAAAGTTTTCAAGGAAAAAGTATGAGGACGATCATCCAAGCCCTCTCTCTTCTCCTTTTCTCCACCTTGTTCGTATTGGCCACCTACAAGCTGCCGAATTGGCTTCCTGCGGATATCTATTTACGTCTTGATCCCCTTTTGGGGATGAATGCGGTTTTCGCGGCAAGAGAGATCATTGGTCGGGCGTTGTGGTCCCTCGTCACCATCGGGGCTACGCTCACCGTCGGCAGGTTTTTCTGCGCCTATGTTTGTCCGATGGGCGCCTCGATTGATTTTTTGGACTTTCTTTTTTTTCGAAAGAAAAAACGTTTGGGCCTGAAGACTGGAACCAGCCTTCGAAGATTGAAATACTTTTTACTCGTCATTTTTATAGTTGCTGCGCTGACCGGTCTCTCCTTAGCCTTCCTCATGGACCCGATGTCCCTTCTCACACGCTTTTATACCTTCTTCATCTATCCTCTGGTAACTACCTTGATTAATCTGTTCTTAGATCTGCTACGTCCCGTATTCGGAGCCCTCGGGTGGGTCACCTTATCTCACCAACACTATTTTCAGTCTGTCTACTATATGACGGCCATCACACTCCTGATCTTTGGAGGGATCATTTTTCTTAATCGTCTCGCCCCGCGCTTTTGGTGCCGCTACCTTTGTCCATTAGGAGCCTTTTTAAGTTTCATCTCTCCTCTGGGCTTCTTCAAACGTCGGGTCAGCCAAGAGTGTAATGAATGTCTGAAATGCCAGAAGGCCTGTCCCATGGGAGCTGTCGCTGAGGATCCGAGAGGAACTCGTCTTCCAGAATGCATTCAATGCAGGACATGCGCCAAAGTCTGTCCACAACATGCTATCACTTTTCCAGCTTCTCTCTCCTTAGGTGGAGAATATACGCAGGTCGACTTTTCTCGCAGAGGATTCCTCTATTCCTTGGCAGGAGGGTTGGGGGTTGGGTTTTTGGCCATGCGGACTCCTTTCGCCCTCAAGCAGAGTAAACATCCACTCATCCGGCCACCTGGAGCGATTCCCGAGACTGAGTTTTTACGCACTTGTATCCGCTGCGGGGAGTGCATGAAGTCTTGCTTGACAAACACCCTACAACCCTGTCTTTGGGAGTCTGGATTTTCAGGTCTGTGGACGCCAAAGATGGACCCGCGTTTAGCTCCATGCGATCAGAATTGCAATGTCTGCGGTAAAGTTTGTCCCACACAAGCAATCCGATCACTGTCTTTAGAAGAAAAGACCCACGCGAAAGTGGGTACGGCTGTTTTACGGAAAGAGATGTGCCTGGTCTGGGCTCAGAATAAGATCTGTTTGATCTGTGACGAAATCTGTCCGTATAACGCTATTGTCTTTCGCCCTGTAGAAGGATATCGACGTCCTGTGGTCGTCGCTTCAAAATGTAACGGCTGCGGATTCTGCGAACAGAGATGCCCTGTCCAAGGAGAATCAGCTATTGTCGTTGTGCCGAACGGAGAAATTCGCCTGAAAGACGGGTCTTATATAAAGGAAGCGAAGAGGCTCGAGTTAGAGTTTAAACCCGATCCTGGCGACGACAAATTCATTTTGGAAGAGTCCGGATTCAAGGTCGAAGAAAGCAAAAAAGGGGAGGGGAGCTCGACGCCTAAAGAAAAACCCCAACCGAAAAAACCAAAGGGATTTCTCTAATCGGCAAGTTTCATTCTCAATCTTAAAAACAACCACTTAGCCGCAAAGCTACTCCTTAGTCCGGTCGATGTCGCACCCGCAGCGGGGGCAGACCGCAACATTTGCCTCTATCACCTCATCGCAATTACTACACTTCCGGCGCTCGGTTGGAGATAGGTCTAAGCCGCAGCTACTGCACTTAAGGTCGTTCTCCCCAAGCCGGTTGCCACAACCCGGGCAAGACGAGAAATCGAGATCCTCAGCGTGGGGCATTCCCTCGCCATCCGGAACCTCTTCTGCAAAGATTTTCTCATCAATATCTCTTGCCCGGTCCAGATCCTCGGGCCGAACGTAGACTGAAAAAAGCATACGCCGAGGAGCGGACTGCTCTATACAATGAGGGATTCCAGCTTCGGCCAGTTTGTCCTGAAGATGGTGGATCCAAGCTACGTCGGCCGTCCGCAGCTTTTTGAGAGAGGATGTATCATCATCTAATATTATTGGTTCGGGAATTTCGCCAGGCTCGTCCTCAGACTCCTGTTCGGAAACAAGGGGGATTTCGCAGAAGGGACAAACCGCTATGCCCGGGGCGAAACCGACCTTGCACTTTGGACAAACGACAGAATCAGAATCGGCCATGAAACCGCCTTGGTTCATTATCTATAAATGACGTCAGCGCGCGGGCAAGGCCAGGAATCACTGGCCGCCGAACGGAATAAGGGAACCGAAAACCGTAGCTTTTCGTTGGTCCGCCCGCATACCATTGTTGGGCATCAGCCCGCTGAAGCTGGGCTTCTACAGAATTCGACAAACCTGTGGCCTAGTTCGGCAACGCGGTTGCCAAGAAGCTGCATTCCCTGAGCGGACGTCATCGTATGAAAAATGGTCTTGTCGGTGG
>JBAVGF010000318.1:0-2376 GCA_049684675.1 Thermodesulfobacteriota bacterium
GGACAATGCGAGGGAAGGGATCAAGCACACATGCAATTGCTGCGGCTGCTGTTGTTGGTCCGTCGGGACGGTCAGGAGAAAGAAGATTCCACGAGATGTCCTGATGGCTACCTACTTTCTCAGGGAAACGGATCAGGAGAAATGTACCGGCTGCGGAGAATGTGTGGAGATCTGCCCTGTAAATGTCATCAAGATGGAAGGAGATTTCCCAGTCATTGATAAGGATTGGTGTATCGGATGTGGAGTATGTGCCATCCCTTGCCCCGCCTCAGCCGTAAAGCTGGTGAGAAGATCTGACGCCATTCCCCCAAAAGACTTCAAAGAATTGCACCGAGAGATTCTGAAGGAGCGAAAACCCTCAGCATAATAACGGCCTCCTTCAAGGTAGAGAACCTATTGTCTAACGGGCTTTACTGATTCTTCCTGGCTTGATTTTCTTTAGCCTTGAATCGATAATTCCCTGAAAACGCATCGCTATTTCGGGCCCCTTGGCCGGGTCCTCGTCCTCGTGTTTAAAAAATACGAAGGCCCTTTCCCATTCTTGCGAAAGGATTCTTTCCATCCATTGCGATAGATCGGCATCCGTGTAGTCGGAACGTCGCAGGCGCAGGTAGCCCCATGGCGCCGTACGGATGATCTCATGTGCCGGGTTTTCATCAGTATCGGCGATGCACAGGCTGGCTCCCCTTTCGCGAAGGAGGGCCAGAAATTCGTCATCGAGCCAGGATGGGCTGCGGAACTCGAATGCGCAGGCCATATCGCCGGGAATCAGGGCGAGAAAATCTTCCAGCGTAGACCGGTCCGCGCGAAAACTCTTGGGAAACTGAAAGAGGAGTGGCCCCAGTTTCCTGTCCAGAACCGAAAGCGTCCTGAAGAGGTACTCGGTCTCGTCGAACACATCTCGTAGCCGCTTCAGATGCGTTATGACCTGGGGTACCTTGAGGGCGAAAACAAAATCGCCGGGGACCTGCTCTGCCCAGGACGTGAGCACGCTCTCTCTGGGCATGTGATAAAAGGTATTATTGATTTCTACCGTGTTGAAGCGTCCCGAATAGAAGCGAAGCATCTCCTTGGGCGAGATCTTTTCAGGATAGAATTTTCCTTTCCACTCCTTATACGAATACCCGCTTGTACCGACATAAATGTTCATGATTTTACGGTCCTCCAGCAGCGCTCTCGAGGGGCTTTTCGCGCACCACTTCTCGGGCGGCTTTATCCTCACGCAGCCGCAGAAAAACGGGGTGCCTCATGACACCATCTTCAGTCCAGCCGGATAAGGCAACCTCGCAGACCAGCTCCGGTTTAACCCAGGTGACCGGGGAATTGGTCTCTGGCTTCAAGGTAAAGGGGCATTCCTTTTGGACCAGGGGGTCCAATTGTCCGCGGATATCCCTTAAATTGTTCGCCGTGAATCCGCCTCCTACATGGCCGATGAACATCAACGCATCCCCTTCGTATACGCCCAGGACAAGGGCGCCGAAATATTTTCTGCCCCCACCCGGTTCTGTGAATCCTGCGACCACAGCCTCCTGCGTGAGCTGCATCTTCACCTTCAGCCACTGCCGGCTCCTTCTTCCCGCTTCGTATACGCTTTGAGAATGTTTGGCAATGATCCCTTCCAGTCCCTTTTCTTTGGCGACGTTGTAAAACAAGACGCCTTCCTTCCATACGTGATCGCTGAATCGTATTTTTGGGGTGGACGGGAGAATCTTTTTCAGGAACTCTTTCCTCCTGAGCAAGGGCAGGCCCGTCAGATCATGCCCCCGGAAGTAGAGGAGATCAAAAACGTAGTAGAGCAGATGCCCGCTTCCAGAGTCCTGGTAATGCTGCAGCATCTGAAAATCAGGACGTCCCTGCTCATCCACTACAACGACTTCGCCGTCCAGAACAGCGTCAAATCTCAATTTCCCAAGCGCTTCCGTAATAGGAAAGAACTTTTTGTTGAAGGAGATCCCTTTCCGGGAATAGAGCGAAACGGACCCGTCCCGGATTTCGGCAACGGCCCGGTACCCGTCCCATTTTGCCTCAAAGATCCAATCCGGATGATCAAACGGTTTCTTGACCACGGTCGCGAGCATCGGTTTGATGTCATGCGGCATCGGTTTGACCGGTGCATCCTGCAGATCTTCGCTCTCCATCACCTCGTGAACACGGATCTGGTTTCGTTTCTTTTGTCTGAACGACTTCTGCGTGCCGGCCTCGAGCACCTCCTCCAGCGTTTTCTCCGACACGACGGACCGGCTCTCCTTGAGAATGTCACCTTTGGTTACATTTCGATCCTTTTTCTTCAAGAGAAGCCACGACTTCCCGTCCTTTTTCATTCTTACCAGCGCGAACTCACCGTGAAGCTTTTCCCCTTCGAGGACAAACTTCAAA
>JBAVGF010000319.1:0-16426 GCA_049684675.1 Thermodesulfobacteriota bacterium
AAACGGCACTCCTCGATCTGATGCCGTTTGGGTTTCACTGGTCTCTTGATCCCCTGACTTTTGGAAAAGCCATAAACCGCCTGCCTCGACACCCCATACTTCTTCCCCAGTTTCTTAAAGGAGAAAGTAGTCTTTTTCAAATCCCTTACCAAATCGTCTTCCTTACCCCGAAGAATTCCCCATCTTCTCATTATCATCTTCGCACTCATCCTTCTTCTTGAAATACCTATCTCATACCTTACTAACCATCTCCAAAAGCTAATTTTGGGCAAATATTCCCTTCTCCACAAGTAACCTGATAACGGCCTCTTGCGAGACTACCTGAGACATGAGAAGCTCTTCGGATGAAACGATTTGTTTAGGGTCGAGGGGGGTTGCCATTCAGGTCACCCCCTTTAATAACAACCCTAACACCATAGCCAACATAAGAATCTTCTTCACCCTTCCTTACCTCCTTCATAAAATTATAGCTCCAATTTCTTTTAGTAGACGAATTGTTTCGTCGTAATTCTTAAATCTAATAGCAATTCCCGACGCCGAAGAGCCAAAATGGGTTTGGCCGACCTGAACATTGATGAGAGCGTGGGTACCAACTTGACGGGCCTCGTTTCGCAACATCTCCACCGCCTCCTTACCCCGTTTTTCAAAACTCGTTACATTATTAACTAATGATTCAACTTCCCCCAAAATCTCATATAGATCAGGGCTTGGTTGAGGCCCCTGTGTAGAAATTATAACGATGGGGTATTCAGAAATGCTTCTTTTTTCTAAAGGGACAGAATTGGTTGAGTAGATCTGTTGTTTTGATCCATTCCAACTGGAACATCCCACCAACACTACCATAACCAACAAAACCAAAATGGCTTTCATCGTATTCCCCTCCCTTTTTCATCTCCGTTTTTCTTTCTTTTCAAACCTCTCCAAATACCCATCAATCGCCCTTCTGATATGCTCTGAAACCGAAATCGAAGTTTTTTTCGTTAACTTCTTCAATCCCTTGATCTGAATTGCTGAGAGATAAAAACCAACCCTTGTCCCAAGTTTAACTCTTCCCAATTTGGCCACCTCCGAAAAAAAGTATGAATATTATACATAACATTATTATTTTGTCAAGCATTTTCTTTGGCCTCGTCTCGAAACTTTCTTCATGAAAGAGTGATTTTTGGACGTTCCTTCAAATTAGAAGATTTCAATCTTAAATCAATAAAGAGCGGGAAACGTTTTTCACATTTTTAGGGAAGTAATTCAAGACTTTTGTGTAAATCTCTTTCCCTTTTGACTTCCATTAAAATATTGAAGTTTACAAAAGATAGAGTGGTTATGGGAGCTTATGATAATAGCCGAGACACGGCATCGAAAATGCAACCAAAAAACTTGTTACGGGATTGATACGAAGGAACTGGGTCTACTTGCTAAAGCGATCACCAGGAGGAAGATATAGTCAACTAAGAAAGAAGCATCTATGAGCATAAAACCCAGAGGACTAATAGCTTTGGCTGTTATTTTCGTTCTCTCATGTTGGACTTGTTTTTTCTATTTCACCACAGGCTTTTTCGTGATTCAGCCCATTGGAGCGCTCCCTGAAGGTGCAACGGTATGGTATTGGCGATACGACACTGGACTCCCCTTTATCTCCTCCGCAGATAGCTTGCTTGTCGATAAGCAGGGAGGCGTTTCCCTATTAGGCCGAGGATTCGTTCTCGCTGCTCTCGTAGAGCCGATAACCCAGCTAAAGATCGCCTCCCTCCCATATAGCAAGACGCTCTATCTTATTTCCACAGGAGGTCGGGAGTTTCACCTGAGTTTCACCTCTGGTATCGAAACCTAATCGAGCTTGGAGGTACGCAATATTCAATTATCAAAGGGCAAGACAGGGTGAAATGGCACTGCCTTTTTGCTTCCGAAGAGTACTTCCTGAAATCTGCAAGAAGCCATTTTGCTCTAATGATGCAGATTTCAAACCGTAATCGACAAATTACATTGGCTGTATTAATACCTTAAACAAATTGAATTGCCTGATTGACAAATGTCGCATTGCTTGATAAACAAGTTACCAGTAACGACTCACCTAAAAAGCCAACCCTTGGATAAGTTCGGCTTTTTGATTGGAACTATGAAAAATACTGTGAATAAATCGATAGGGATAATCCTGCCAATAGTTATCTTCCTTTTGTTCTCCTATGCCTCTGCTCAACAAAAACAGGATGAGCCTAAGGATGCTAAGTTCTACATCGATCGTGGGATTGCCTACGCGGAAAAAGGTCAATTCGATCAGGCTGGCGATGATTTTACCAAGGCCCTTGAGATAGACCCAAAGAGTGCTGATGCCTACTATAATCGGGGAATTGCCTATGTGAATAAAGGCCAATTTCATTGGGCGATCGATGATTTCACCAAGGCCCTTGAGATAGACTCAAAGAGTGCTGGTGCCTACTATTATCGGGGAATTGCCTATTACTTTAAAAAAGAATACAACAAATCTTGGAAGGACATTAGACAGGCACAAGATTTGGGCTACAAAATTCCTTCTGAATTTCTTGAAAATCTTCGCAAGGCTTCGGGAAGACAAAATTGAGGAAAGAGCAAAACGCTTTTTCTTAATTCCTTTTCTATTTGCTCGTCATACGCACTTTCAACCGTAATCTTCGATTCTTGAATATGGTCCCAAGTAATGACTTGAGGTGAACCAACCAACGGATGACTTGACAGTGTCTGTCAGATTAAGTATCGCTCAGGACAATTTAGTAAAGATGCTTCCTATTTCCTGAGATGATCTTTAATTTGAATAGGCGTAAATTTCACTCCCAAATATCCTAAGAGGAAAATTGAAGCTAATTGATATTTTTGTTTATCACCCAGAAAGGCAACTTGTTCTACAAGACGCCGAGTAAACTCAATGACTCTCTTAAACATAGAATACGCTTGTATTCGATCTTTTCCACCTCCTAAATATGCCTGTAATTTCTTAATCACGTTTCCCCTGTCTTTCCCTTTCTTGTCAATAAAATATAGTTCTTTAAACTGGTCAGGATTGGATAACAGCTCTGGAAACTGATTGATTAAATCTTGTAACGCTTCGCTTTTGTTTTTAGGACTGGCAAGACTTAATGGTGTTTTGGGAACTTCTTTTAGTTTGAAACCACCATCTTTCAAGGGTTCCCAGGGAGGGATTGTTGAGCAATATGCAAGATAAATATTTTTCCAGAAGTTTAAAATTTTAAGTTTCGGGACATAGGTGGTTCTTTCATAGTCAGGCCCTTCATTTTCATCGCTGATTATCTCGACCTTTTTGGTTTTAAGATGGTGGTTAAATGTTGTTCTTTTCTGTTCGTAAATCTGCCCCTTGGGTGAGTGTGTTTCAAAAAACTCAACGTATTCTTTATGCCATTCTTTTCTATCAGTGATTTCATCCTTTACTGGAACACGAAATTCAAGATTCTTTAGTTCTTTTTCGTCTGGATGATATTTTGCTCTAAATTCTGGAATTCTTGTATCGGTGGGTTTCTTTTTCATTTTGCTATCTCCTCTCATAGCCCTCAAAGTTTGGGCCTCCAAACCGGGTGAGGAAACCCAGCTTGTCGGGTGATCCGCCTATCCCCTGTTTTGGTTACCAGCTTTCCCCTATACCTTGGGACCCCATTTAACAATTACCTGCCCAGTTATGTGTAGAAGGTTTCCATCCTTTAGCGTTATTTTCCAATATGGCAATTCTCCCGTAGGCGTGGAAACTGTCTCTATCGGTCCTATGACATCCTGACCATTTGCCCATACAGATTTGACTTCCATCTCTTTTCTCTTAGAGACCGGCTCCATATAACCTCCTTTGAAAAAATTGTTTCCAAATTGTTTCCATATAACCCCTGATACGTCAAAATTTCCCTTTATTTTCTGTCGTAAATATTATACATCAAATTTAAGCTTAATGATTCTTCCTTTTCCATCGCCACTCCTCTATGGCCCTCAAGGTTTGGGCCTCCAAACCGGGCGATGGTGGGGGGTGCCTGGCTTGTCGGGTGATCTGCCCTATGGAGGCCCCTAAATTCAATTCAAGCGTGCACTGCCAAAAAAATCCTTGTGCCTCTCTTTTTTAAGGCTTTTAGGGGATAAAATTGTGCCCGTCTTTGTCCCCAAGGCATTAAAATTGATGCCAACTTCCGCCAATCAATACCAATCTTGACATTCATTATATCATATTGTAATCTTTTGTAAATTCTTATTCTGATTAAGTTATCGAAATTAGCACTGAAACCTTATGGCTTGATTCCTAATCCGTGTGCCGCGTGTTCGAGTCACGCCAGGGGCGTTTTTCTTCTGATAGTCCAGAAGCCTAAAGTTCCATTACACGCAATAGCTTCATCTCTCACCCTATCCCCTCCCCAGTGGGGAAAGGGGAGGACGAAGGTGAGGGTGAATAGGATGGTAAGAAAAACGATTCAATGTCCAAAATGTAAAAAAGAGATCGAGGTTTACCAGAATCCCATTCCTACGGTGGATATCATCATCGAAATCGACTTAATGGGAATTGTGCTGATCAAGCGTAAGAACCCACCCTATGGCTGGGCCATCCCGGGAGGATTTGTGGATTACGGGGAGTCCTTGGAAAAAGCTGCTATAAGGGAAGCCAAGGAGGAGACCAATCTGGAGGTAAATTTAGTCAGACAATTTCACACTTATTCAGATCCAAAAAGAGATCCAAGACATCACAGCATCTCAACAGTTTATATTGCAAAAGCTAAGGGGCTACCTCAAGCTAAGGATGACGCACTTGAAATCGGCACCTTTAATGAATCGAGTCTCCCAGAAGAGATCGCCTTCGACCACCGCTCTATCCTAAAGGATTATTTCAAACGAGTTTTCTGACAGCCTCCTCAATACGATCCAATCCTTCCTTGATGTTTTCCAAGGAGGTAGCAAAGGAAAGCCTCTCAAATGGATCGGCTCCGAATTCAACTCCCGGTACAACCGCTACCCTGGCCACATCTAAGAAATAATCAGCCAGGTGCGTTGAATTTTCGATCTTCTTCCCCTGGTAAGCCTTCCCATAATGGGAAGAAAAGTTTGGAAAAACATAGAAGGCACCCACAGGCTTATAACAAGAGACCCCTGACATCTTGTTTAATCGATCCACAATATAGTTTCGTCTTTGAGCGAAGGCAGAAACCATCTTTTCCACTTCACTCTGTGGGCCGATGAGGGCCTCTACAGAGGCTTTCTGAGAGATGGAGGTGGGGTTTGAGGTGCTCTGGCTCTGGATATTGTTCATCGCTGCGATAATCTCTTCAGGCCCTGCGGTATAACCAATTCGCCAACCTGTCATCGAATAGGTTTTGGCGACGCCATGGACGATGATCGTTCTTTTCTTCATCTCTTCGCTTAAAGAAGCGATGCTTGTAAATTGGAACCCATCGTACACGATTTTTTCATAAATCTCATCCGAAATGACGAAAATATTTTTCAAAAGCGCAATCTCCGCGATTTTTTCCAATTCCTTTTTTGCATAGGCACTTCCCGTAGGATTGGACGGGCTGTTGATGATCAACGCTTTGGTTCTTTGTGTGATGGCCTTTTTCAAAGCCCCTGGTGTAAGCTTAAACTCGTTCTTCTCTGTTGTTTTGACAATCACCGGTGATCCTCCTGCCAGTGACACCATGGGAGGATAGGAAACCCAGTAGGGGGCCGGGATGATCACTTCGTCTCCCCGATCGAAGATAGCCTGGGCCAGATTGTAAAAGGAATGTTTTCCACCGCATGAAACCAAGACTTCAGACCTTTTATAGGATAAGCCGCTATCTCTCTGGAATTTTTTGATGATGGCGTCTTTTAACTCATCAATACCCCCAACGGGAGTATACTTGGTAAAACCATCATCAAGAGCTTTCTTTGCAGCCTGTTTGATGTTTTCAGGAGTATCAAAGTCTGGTTCCCCTGCACCAAAACTGACGACGTGGATCCCCTGAGCCTGCATCGACTTTGCCTTGGCATTGATGGCAAGGGTAGGGGAGGGTTTGAGACTCTTTGCCCGATTAGAAAGAACCGTCATTTCAGTACCTCCTTAAAGAGAATCTCTGATATCTTATGAATTCTTTCAACGCCTTTAATCTCCTGCGCCATAAGAGGGAGCTCTATCAATCCAATTCTGTTAGAATATTGATTTCTCAGTAGCTGAATGTAATGTTGCTGCATCTCTTTTCTGATTTTATGGAAATTGCAGTCCGCCTCCTGGATGACATAATTGACAATTAAATGGTTGACCTCAAGTTGATATTCATCAAAATCTTTAATGATTCTTTCCGTCTGTCGAACGCCGAGAGCTTCGGGTATGGTCACAATGATGAAGTCGGATTTCTGAGGATCTCGAATGAAGTTGACAACTTTTTCAGCCAAATCCTCCCACCCGCTAATAATTTCTAATAGAGATCTTTTGCCCTTCTTTAATTTCACACTTTCCTTTAACTTTTCAAAATAACTATATAGATTCATGTAGAATTTTGTAGCTGCCTCAAGGTGTTTAAGGAATATCTGAGGAAGATGGAGAAGCCTCAGGGTGTGCCCGGCTGGGGCCGTATCCCACACGACTAAGTCATATTGCGCGCCTTCGACTAACTCCAGAATGTAATTGAGCATGTATTCTTCTTCGATCCCTGGCGCCCCCCCGATATAGTCAACAAAATCATAGTCGAGTGAGGTAAAAGAGGATAAGACTTCGTAGATTTCTGGCCCAAATCGGTCCTTCCATTTTTTCAAGACTACGTCAGAACTGATCTCGATCCCGAATAAATTTTTTGTATTTTTAATCGGTTTCTCCTGATCGCCAATCTCCATCTCAAAAATGTCTGAAAGGGAAGGAGTGGGGTCGCTTGAAATGATCAAAGTCTTTTTCCCCTGTTGGGAGAAATGGAGGGCGATTGCGGAGGCACAAGTGGTTTTTCCGACACCTCCCTTTCCTCCGATCATAATTAAGCGCTTTTGTTCCCTACCCAGGCGTTTTAATGGAGGAGCCAATATAACCTCTAAAGGCATTGATATCTAGACTGCGCCAGGTCCGTCCTTTCAAGATAGGACAAAATGGCACTCCGTACCAACCTTGAGCAACCCCTACAGAGAAAAGTCAAAAGGTTGATTTTAAAGATATTAAACTTTATAATAAATTGCTTTGTTGGTCAAGATATTACATTCTGATGAGATTTTTGGAGAAGAGCTTTGGCGACAGGGATGATCGAAATCGATTCGGAATTGTGTAAAGACTGTAAGTTATGTATTTCTTTCTGCCCTCATCGATTAATAGAAACCTCTGATCGAATGAATCAGAAGGGATACTACGCTGCCTTTTTTGTTGAAAAACATTTGAAAAAGGAGGGCAGAAAATGCACAGGATGTGGTCTCTGCGCTATTTCATGCCCTGAAATTGCGATCGAGGTGTATCGTGCCTAAAGTTCTAATGCGCGGGAATCATGTCCTCGCAGAATCAGCCGTTCGTGCGGGATGCCGATTCTATTTTGGGTATCCCATCACCCCCCAGAATGAGGTTCCCGAATATATGTCCGAGAGGCTCTCCAAGCTGGAGGAAGGGGTATTCATTCAAGCCGAGAGCGAAATCGCCTCAATCCATATGGTCATCGGTGCCAGCATGGCCGGCGGGAGGGCGATGACATCCTCTTCAAGCCCTGGAATTAGCCTTAAACAAGAAGGTATTTCCTTCCTCGCCGCTTTAGAGTTACCGGCCGTCATCGTCAACATGACTCGGGGAGGTCCAGGCCTGGGCAACATTGCTCCGGCCCAATCTGATTATTTTCAGGCGACAAGAGGAGGGGGGCATGGGGATTACCGCACCATTGTCCTTGCCCCCAGCTCGTGCCAAGAGCTTGCCAATTTGACCTATAAGGCATTCGATCTCGCCGATAAATACAGGATCCCTGTTGTGATCCTTGGAGACGGGATGCTAGGACAAATGATGGAACCTGTTGAGTTACCTCCTGAGGTTCAGATAAAGAAATTACCTCATAAAGATTGGATTTTGACGGGCGCCAAAGGAAGACCCAGTCGATTTATTCGGTCACTCCTCTTAGACCCCTTTGAGGAAGAGGAACATAACTGGAAATTGATGAGGAAATACGAAAGGATTACCAAAGAAGAGGTGATCTGGGAGACCTCCTTTGCCGATGATGCTAAATTGATGGTGGTTGCCTTTGGGATCGCAGCCAGAATCGCAAAAGGGGCGATCAAGAGGATGCGGGATGAGGGGCTGAAAGTGGGGCTCATTCGACCCATTTCTCTATGGCCTTTTCCCTCTAAGGCCATCAAGGAATTGACGAAAAAGGTAAGGCACTTTTTTGTATTTGAAATGAATATGGGACAAATGCTGGAGGACGTGAAATTGGCACTCGAAGGAAATGGAGAGGTCCATTTTTATGGCAGACCGGGAGGAATTATCCTTACTCCCTTAGAAATTTCAAGGGTGATCTCCAGCTACTATTATCAGAAGAAGTTAGGATAATCCTCGTGAAGAAAATATTTTCAAGACCGAAATCCATCAAGAAAACGCCTTTTCACTATTGCCCGGGATGCGGCCACAGCATCCTACACCGAATTATCGGAGAGGTCATCGATGAGATGAACCTTCAGGAAAAAATCATTGGTATTCCGCCGGCAGGGTGTGCTGTATTGGCCTACCTCTATTTTGACATTGACATGGGAGAGGCATCCCATGGAAGAGGGGCGGCCTTGGCCACCGGGATGAAAAGGGCGCTGCCGGATCGGGTCGTTTTTACCTACCAGGGGGACGGGGATATTGCTGCCATTGGAACAGCTGAGACCATTCATGCTGCCGCTCGGGGAGAGAACTTCTCAACTATTTTTGTCAATAATGGAGTGTATGGAATGACAGGCGGGCAGATGGCTCCGACAACGATCTTAGGGCAAAACACCACCACTTCGCCTGGGGGGAGGAGACAAAGGAGGGATGGGTTTCCTGTCAATCTCAGCGAAATGCTGGCCATTGCCAGGGGAAGTGCGTACATTGAAAGGACAGCCGTCAACAGCCCTGCGAATATCTTGAAGACAAAAAAGGCAGTTGCGAAGGCCTTTCGCGTTCAAATGGAAGGACACGGATTTTCGCTCGTGGAGGTCTTATCTCCCTGCCCTACCAACTGGAAGATGGAGCCTGTTGAAGCTTGCAAATGGATTGACGAGGTGAT
Organism: Thermodesulfobacteriota bacterium; assembly: GCA_049684675.1. Lineage (GTDB taxonomy): Bacteria > Desulfobacterota > BSN033 > BSN033 > UBA1163 > UBA1163. Next base: position 9,195 of record JBAVGF010000319.1, read on the forward strand.
GGCCGTCCATTTTCCCCTTGGCGTCTTAAAAGATGTAACCGGAGATAAAAGAGATGCTCATTAAGACAATTTTTTCCGGATTTGGCGGGCAGGGGGTAATCATGATGGGATACCTTCTGGCGACAGCGGGTATGTATGAGGAGAAAAACGTCACCTGTTTGCCTTCTTACGGGGCCGAGGTGCGGGGAGGAACCGCCAATTGCACTGTTGTCATTTCCACGGAGGAGATTGCGTCGCCAGTGGCTTCGGAACCCGAGTTCGCCGTTTTGATGAATAACCCGTCGTTATTTCGATTTCAAAACCAGGTCCAATCAGGAGGAACCATCCTCTTAAATTCCAGCATGATCGAGTCAAGGCCTATTCGGGGAGATTTGGAGATTTTTGAAATTCCAATCAACGACCTGGCAAAAAAAATCCCGGGGAATAAAGTGGCCAACATGATTATGTTGGGAGCTTTCCTCAAGAAGTCCGGTCTGGTTTCCTTGGAAACGATGGCTCGTGTCCTGAAAGACACGTTTGGAAATCGAAATCCGGCGGTATTGAAATCAAATAGGTCTGCCCTGCAGTTGGGATACGACTATCTGCAGTGATACCATGGACGATAAACGATGAACGAAGTGGGATATGGCAAAATGTTCATTGTCTAAGAGGAAGCAAGGGTACCATGCCGGTTAAACAAATCTCTGTCAGCCTCGAAAATGTTCCGGGGAAGCTCTCCGAAGTGAGTGAATATTTGGGTGAAAACGGGATCAATATCATCGCCCTCAGTGTTGCCGATACTGCAGATATCAGCGCCGTTCGATTTGTAGCAAACGACCCTGAAAAAGCAGCCAACGTCTTAAAGAGCCATGGTTATTCGATAAAACTGACCGATGTGTTAGCGGTAGAAACGCCTAATCATCCAGGAGGTTTGAACGCCATTCTAAAACCCCTTAGAGAGGTTTCTATTAACGTTAGTTATCTTTATACCTGCCTCGGAACAGGCGAGAAGACGGTTCTTATCGTGGGCGTGGATAAAATGGACGAAGCTAAGCAGATTCTAAAGAAGAACTGGGTTCATATGTATGATGAGGAGCTCTATCGGTTGTAAGGGCCTAAGCATAACTATGGAGCCCTGAAATAATATAATTGACGCCAAAATACGTGAATAAAACTGCTGCGAACCCCACAATCGACAAGATGGCTGCCTTTTTTCCCCTCCAATCTTTTGTAAATCGAGCATGCAAACAGGCAGCGTAGACAAACCATGTAATGAGGGACCAGGTCTCTTTGGGATCCCAACTCCAGTAGCTTCCCCAGGCATAATTCGCCCACGCAGCGCCTGTAATGATCCCCAAGCTCAACATGGGGAAACCGATCACAATGGATTTATAATTGATCTCATCCAGGACAGGGGTCGAAGGCAACCATTTTGAATCTCCCTCACTCGAGGAACCTTTTCTATCCCGGATTAAATAGAGGATGCTGACTCCGAAAGATACGGCAAAAGCAGCATATCCAAAAAAGCATGTCGTCACATGGATGGCCAGCCAGTTGCTCTGGAGGGCGGGCATCAGAGGCGTAATCTTTGCGTCAATCCCGGGGACGATGGACGTCAGGGCGATCGCCAAAAAAGCAAAGGGAGTGATGAAAACCCCTATGATTTTCTGCCGGTACTTGAATTCGAGAATCAAATAGATCAAAACAATGGTCCAAGAAAAGAAAATGAGAGATTCGTACATATTGGACAGGGGGACATAGCCATAACCCGTCTGATGTGTTTCCAACCAACGGGCGAGCAGGCCACCTGAGTGGATGACGAGTCCGATGATCAGAAGTGAGGTGGATAGGGTCCCGATTATTTTATTTCGTGAAGCCGCAAAAATGAGATAGCCCAAAAAACAGAAGAGGTAGATGGCCATTGAAATATTAAAGAATGCTTGGCTTGAAAAAGGGAAAACCATATTATCGCTCCGCAATATGTCACCCCCATACTTGCCTTTCCCCCTGGAGGGAGGGGTGGGGGGTATCATGAATTACTGCATTTATGTTATTTCAAAAATAACCGATCCCAGTATGAATGTCAATTTTAATACAACTTTGTTTCTTGGCCCTTCAGGCTTTCGTGTGGGTGGCATCCCCCTCTTGTAACTCCCCGCTATTATCCTTTAAATTAAGGGGGGACGAAGGGGGGTAGAAAAAATCCAAGATTTCCATCTTGAGGAAATAGGGGAGAAAGAGGAGGGATTTAGTACTATTTCAAGAAGCCAAAGAAAAGAAGGAGGGTATCGGGAGTACCTATTTCTTCGCAGCAATTTTATCTTTTTTTAAAGCAAACGAGGTAGGAATTGTATTTTTGGCTGGTTTGGCTATCTCAGCGAGTTGGATTTTATAGGTGGCCCTCAATAACAGAACCCCATCGTCTTTGTGTCGATGAATGAACTCCTCGATGGCCGAATATTCTTGGCCTTTGAAAATATTGCGGCAGTTTCTCAATAAATACATCAAGTGGATGTCGTCTATTTTATAATAAATCTCGAGAGGATGATGAGATTCCTCAGGGATCCTTTCTAACTCCTTGATATCAACGTCTTCAGCGACTGTGTGACACAATTTAAGAAAGGCATCGATCTTGTCTTGAGAAAGGGGAGGTTTCAGTTCCCTTTTTAATTGTTTGGAGATCTCTTCGGATTGAATTTCGATGGCGGCGCACTTTAGGGAATAGTCTCCGGGGATCAAAAGGTATTTCAACGGCTCATCAATCTTCTCCCTAAACTTTTTAATCACAAATTTTTCTTTTCCATTGGTTGCTTTAAAGAAGGAGCTTTTGACGGGTTCGGAGTAGGCCTTTTGGCTGACAAATGAGTCTTCAATGATTTCTAAATTTTCTAACTGATGCCCCTGATGGTGGGTTAAGAAGTCCTGATAGTCATCTCCTTCAATACTTCGGAAAACCTCAAAGGGGCGGTTAGAGTCGAATTCGTATTCCGGGTATTGATCGAAGGGCGTTTTCATGAAGATCTCATCGCAATTTTTACAACGAATGAGCTGATTCATCTAAATTTCCCGGGTCATTTTAGTATAAGTTAGCAGGCACTCTCTGGTGGTCTTTGACAAGAAAGACCTCTTCCATCTCTTTCAAAACGTCCAAGAAAAGAGAGACTAATTTAGGGTCAAACTGTTTTCCGGCGTTCTTCAACAATTCATTTTTCGCGTCTCCGTTGGTGAGAGGTTTTCGATACGGGCGATCAGAGGTCATGCTGTCGTAGGAATCGGCGATGGCAATAATTCTTGCCCCCAATGGGATTTGTTCCCCGGCTAATCCGTCCGGATAGCCTGTTCCGTCAAAACGCTCGTGATGGTGCTGAATGTAAGAAAGGATGTTAGCGGAGAGGTTTAAGGGAATCAAAAGTTCAATCGATTTTTTAGTGTGCTGTTTAATGATGACCCAATCCGTAGGAGTCAGGGTTCCCTTCTTGTTAATGAACCGATTGCTAATCCCGATCTTCCCGATGTCATGGAGATAAGAGGCGATTTGGAGTTCACTTCGCTCTTTGGGCGAGAAGGAGAGGTGTTTGGAAATGAAATCCGAATAGTAACAGACCCGTTCTGAATGGCCCGAGGTGTAGGGATCCTTCTCCTCAAGGGTGTAGGCGAGGACTTTTGCAAATTCCAAACAGCTTTGGATGTCTGAAAGGTTGAACTCATCCCACCTACCATTGGTGACTTCTTTCCCCCCTTTGTGGAGAGGGATGTCAGAATCGGCAGCAGGTTCCTTAAGCAGTTGTTGATTGAAACAGTCACCAAGAATTTCTTTGACCTTTCGATTCAATTTTCGCCGTTGGATCGATTTGTCAATAATGGATAGAATCTCGGGAACGTTGAAAGGCTTAGGGATATAATCAAACACACCGTAACGAATGCCCTCGATCGCGCTTTTCAGTGTTCCGTATCCTGTGATGATGATGACCATCACATCAGGATCAATCGTGCGAATCTCTTTCAGGGTGTCGATCCCCGTTATGCCGGGCATCTTAAGGTCTAATGTCAAAACGTCCATTTCAATTTGCTGGATCATCTGGATGGCAGCGTATCCGTTTTCAACCGCATAGACATTATAATTTGGTTTCAAGACCATCCTTAGAGATTCCCTCGGCCCGATTTCATCATCGACGATGAGTATGTTCGGTGCGTTGGCTTTGGCTTCCATTGGCTCCCTTTCCAGTACAAAGTAGAAATCAGATAAGACATATATTTAAGCAAAAAGTTTGCCATGTGTAGTGGTAAAGGATATCCTTCTGTGGAATAGGTAACCATTTGAAATTTAAAACGAACTGTTATTTAATCTGAGGGGGCAGAACTTAGGCGGGGAAGGCTGGGGTAACATTTTCCAAAATTGAACGGAAATTGACAATTTTGTAGCCCCTCAGCATCGCGGACAGGGAGAAGCGGAGGGAAATTTAATACTCTTTAAACTTACCCTGATTAATGCCTAATTTGTCCATTTTATATTTCAATATTCGACGGCTGATCCCTAAGATTTCGGCGGCATGAGATTGGATATAATTGCTCCTTCTTAAGGCATCCAAAATGACTTCCCTTTCGAACTCTTCTTCCGCCTCCAAGAAAGAGACTTTTCCATCTAAAATGGATTCTTTTAGTCCATTGATTTTAGGGATATTCTTAAAAGAGAGAGGCAACTCGTTCAATTGAATATATTCATTGGAGGTTAAGGCAATCACACGCTCGATCAAATTTTCCAATTCCCGAATATTCCCAGGCCATTCATATTGCATCATTAACTCTGAGGCTTCTTTGCTGATTCCTTTCACATTTTTGTTATTTTCAAGATTGAATTTCTTTATAAAATGGTCAATGAGTACAGGGACATCCTCTTTCCTTTCCCTGAGAGGGGGAATCGTGATGGGGACTACGTTGATTCGATAATAGAGATCTTCACGAAAACTTCCCTTTTTGATCATCTGGTTCAAATCTTTATTGGTCGCCGTGATCAGCCTGACATCTACCTTAATCGTCTTTGATCCCCCGACCCGATTGAACTCTCTTTCCTCCAGAAACCTGAGGATTTTTGCCTGGGTCGCCAAACTCAATTCTCCGATCTCATCGAGGAAGAGCGTCCCTTGATGCGCGACCTCGAAACGACCTAATTTTTTCTCTATGGCGTTGGTGAAGGCTCCTTTTTCATGTCCGAACAGTTCGCTCTCAATCAGCGTCTCGGGGATGGCCGCGCAGTTAATGGTGACAAAGGGATAACTCTTCCGATTGCTATTATAATGGATGGCTCGCGAAATCAACTCCTTTCCCGTTCCACTTTCTCCCATGATAAGAGCAGTGGATCTCGAGTCGGCGATTTGCTTAATCACTTTGAAAATTTCTTTCATCAATTTGCTTTTTCCGATGATATTCCCGAAGTCAAAGCTTTTATCCATTTCTTCCCGACGATATTTAACCTCTTGCTCTAGAGCTTTGGTAGATAAGGACCGGCTGATGATGAGGCGCAATTCATCGATATCGAATGGTTTGGTCACGTAGTCGTAGGCCCCAAGCTTCATCGCTTCAACGGCCGTCTTCACCGTTTTCGTCGCCGTAATCATGATTACAATGATATCCGGGTCATTCTGCTTGATCCTTTCTAACACTTTCAACCCGTCCAGGTCGGGCAAAATGATATCGAGGAGCACGACATCCGGGAAGTGCGATTTGACTTGGAGAAACGCTTCTTCCGCGTCTTTAGCCAAAAACACCTCATAATCACTCTTTAAGACCATCTTGAGAGATTCTCTGGCACCGACCTCGTCATCAACGACTAAAATACTTTTCACCTTTTCTCCCTTATTAGACAGCTTCAGGCTGATAGTAAATTAATTTTCTTCTCTCAATGGGAAATTTCAAAGAAACGATTGTCCTCGGCTTCTTTTCATTCACCTCGAATTTCATCATCCCCTGATTCTTTTGAATGATTTCTTTAACAAGACGTAATTCCAATTCAACGGCTTCTTCTTTTTGAAGAGCAGGGATTCCCAGGACGGCTTCAAATTGTTCAACAGGCTTCTTATAACCCGTGAAGACGATCAATATCTCAATATATTTCCCATCTCTCTTCCGGGATTTATTGCCATCAGCGGTTTCTGTTCGCGGGTCAAAGGATTTGGTCAAAAATCCAATACTCCCGTTGGGAGGGATAGAAGGGAGGGCGTATTGAAGAAGAGCATCTAAGATATATTTCAGCTGTTCATCGTGAACGGTCGTTTCCGGAAGATCCTTTTCAAGTTTCTTAAATATCTTTATTTTTCTATCCTGCAGTTGACCTTCATGCCTCCTTAGAATCTCTTCGAGGATGAAATGAATCGTATCCTTTTTTTCAATGGGGGTATTGATTTTAATGTAGGTGAGAAGATGGTTCAGCACGGAATCGATCTTCCCGATATCTTCCGTGACAATCCTATAAAAATGCTCCCTGAATTCCCCATCGTCGAATTTTTCCCGCAAGAGTTGAGTAAAGGTCTTGATGGAGACCAAAGGATTCTTAATCCGATGAACCAACTCAATCAGAAAAAGGGATAAAATACCGGCATTCTGCTCGGATGAGAAGCTTCGGGGTTTCGATTCGGTCGAGTCGGCATCCGCCTTTTTTAGAAAGGTGATGAATGACTCATTTTCACTTTCAGTTTCGAAGAGGAGATCCTTCTCCGTCAGATCTTTGCCCTCGGAAAACATAGCACTTCGAATGATGACTTGCTCCATCTCTCTAAGGTTCCCCGGCCACCAATAGTTTTGGAATAATCTCAGAACGTTGTTAGAAATCTCTACCTTACCTATTTTCATTTTCTTAGAGTATTCTTCCAAAATATATTGCGCAATCGTTGAAATCTCTTTAGCACGGTCTCTCAGGGCGGGGAGATAGATCGATAGCGTATTTATTCGATGGTACAAATCCTCTGAAAATTTACCCTGGACGGCTTTATCTTTCAAATTTTCTGAAGAGGATGCAATGAACCTGAGATTTTTGATGACCTTGCTCTCCTTACCATTTTGGAAGAAACCGTCTTCAATCAGGTCTAACAACCTTGACTGGCTGGATTGTCCCAACTCTCCAATTTCTCTTAGGTAAACCGTAGCCGGAATGGTCCCGAAGTTATTTTCCTTATAGATACGGATAAACTGGTCATACAATGAATCCTCTGTATGAGTTTTACAATCGATCTTATAAAAACGATAAAATCTCCAATCTC
>JBAVGF010000320.1:0-21416 GCA_049684675.1 Thermodesulfobacteriota bacterium
CCTCCCTTGTCAAGAAAAAAAGTTCCGGATAAGTAATGCCTCTCCCTCCCGTGCAAAATTGACGACATCCGGCGAGGATGCCGGAGGAAATATGATGGCGGCAACCTCAGCTTGTAGGCCAGTCAAAAGAACTCCACAGCAGAAACGGTACCCGATGATGCTCTGAATGTTACCCCATTAAACGTCTAAACGTCCGCCTGATAAGATTTTCGGAGGCATTCTTGCCGGTTTGTCGGGTTTCACTCATCCTTCAGTGAGGCATTACCCGGATAAAAAGATTTATATTTTTATGGATAGAGAGAGACCGGAGAGAGGGCGCGGGTGAGGTTCAGGAAGGTTTGAATGATGACCTCTATGAGCGGTTCGAGAACGGACGGAGTTCCGCCGATTAGTGGATCATTCAAGCTTCAGTTCTAAGTTAATCATATCCCCTCCTCTTGCAAACCCCATCGCACGGTAGAATTTGAGGAGATCCCAATCGCTCCAATTCACCAAGGTATAAACGACCCTCACCCCGATCGCTTTGAGATTTTTGATAAATTCTTGACTCAATTTTCTGGCAACGCCTCTATGCTGGTAATCCGGATCGACTCCAATCGTGCTGATCCATCCCACGGTCTCCGGTACGCCGAACTCCCAACCGCTTACTTCACCTAAAATGAACCCGATCACCTTCCCCTCGAGTTCAGCAGCCAGACCCGACCTGGGATAGGGGGGGGTAGGAAACTTCATCTCGGTTCTCCAATAATCCCGCCTGGCTTGACCCAAGACTTTACGATCAATCTCAACAATCGCGTCCAGATCCTCAATGGTCAGGGGTCGTATGTTTAGTTTAGCTAAAAAATCCTCTTCCATCGGACTCCCCCCTCCCCTTTACTCCGTTATTATTCAATCACGGCGATCACTGCCTCCGCTTCGACCTCCTGACCCGGAGCCACACGAATCTCTTTCACCGTTCCGCTGACGGGAGCGGCAATAGGCATCTCCATTTTCATCGCCTCTAACACGGCGACCTGATCATCCTCCTTAATCTTGTCCCCCACTTTTACCGATACTGAAACAATCTTGCCTACCATTGGTACAGTCACCGGTGTCCCCATGACCTTCTCCTCCTTCCAAGAAGCAAATTTTTACTTAAGGCCTAACGCATTTCTTGCAATGATCATCTTTTGAATGTTGGATGTCCCCTCTACAATCTGATATGATTTGGCATCCCGATAAAACCTCTCTACAGGATACTCCGTTGAAAAACCGTACGATCCGAAAATCTTCACAGCCTGATTTGCCGCTTTGACAGCCACCTCTGCCGCATAATACTTTGCGCAGGAAACCTCGATGGTGTTCCGCTGCCCCAAGTCTCTGTTACAGGCAGCTCGATGGACTAATAGTCGGGCCGCCTGCTCCTCCACGTACATTTCCGCGATCTGCTCCTGGATCATTTGAAAATTGGCAACGGGTTGTCCGAACTGCTCACGTTCGTTGGCATATCGAACCGAATGTTCGAGACAAGCCCTGGCGACGCCAACAGCCCTTGCGGCGGAGGAGAGCCGGGTATTGTCCAACATGGCCATGCAGATTTTAAACCCGTCTCCTTTTTGACCCACCAGGCTGTCCTTCGGCACCTTCACCTCTTCGAAAACAATTTCCCCGGTCGGGGCGCAGAAAAGTCCTAATTTCGAATCAATAGACTTTTGTGTGACGCCCGGGGCATGCATGTCCACGATGAAGGCTGACATGCCGCGATGCTTCGCAGTCTTGTCCGTATAGACATAAACGATACCGAGGTCGGCCACGGGCACCCCTGAAATCCACATCTTTGTCCCGTTCAGGACAAATCCTCCCTCCGTCTCTACGGCCGTTGACTTCATCGATGCCACATCCGAGCCGGTATTGGGTTCAGTGATTGCAAAACAACCGAGCAGGTCGGCATTGATCAATTTGGGAATCCAGCGTTCCCGTTGCTCCTCGGTCCCAAAATTGAGAAGAACAGATTGGATCGAATTCATCTGAAGGTTGAAGGGAAGTCCCCACGACGGGGAAATTCTTGCAATCTCTTCTGTCATCACTGAAGCGGCAAGATAACCACTTTCATTTCCTCCATATTTCTCGGGGGCAATACATCCAAAAAAACCAAGCCTGGCCATTTCCTTTACAATTTCCCGGCGAAAACGGTGCTCCTTTTCATCTTCTTCCATGGTGGGTGCTATTTTCTTTTCGGCGAAATTCTTAGCCATCTCCCGCATGGCTTCTTGCTCTTCGTTCAACTTAAAATCCATTAGGTCTCCTCCTCCGGGTTGGATTGTGCAATCTATAACAAAGGACACCTCTTTTGTCAAGACATTTTTGTGTCATCATATAATTACAACTTATTGTATTTATTAATATTATGATTGCATTTATTAAGATTATGAATATCCATAAAAAGCCAAGGGAATGGGAACCTTGACAATACTAAGCAAATGGGCAATAAGTTGTTGATGAGAACAATGGGTCTGGATATGGGTACCCGTACTATTGGAGTAGCGATCAGCGATGAGTTGGGAATAACGGCCCAGGGTCTCAAAACCCTCAGAAGAAAATCGACGGAAGAAGATTTAAAGGAAATCGCCGCGATCGTCGGTCAATTTGAAATTGGAAAAATTGTGGTTGGGCTTCCAAAAAACATGGATGGAACTTTGGGAAAACAGGCGGAGATGGTCCTCAAGTGGATGAAGGTCCTATCGGATAAAATTCAAGTTCCGGTGGTCACCTGGGATGAACGGCTTTCAACCGTTGGAGCCTCCAAGGTTTTATTGGAGGCAGATCTTTCCAGAGCAAAAAGGAAGAAGGTCATTGACAAGCTCGCGGCTGTCCTCATCCTTCAGGGATACTTAGACCAAAGCAGGAGAACAAACAATGGCGCGCTCTCTTAGGAGCAAATTCCTGCTCCTTACGTCGGGTCTTCTCCTTTTCTTTTTTATTTTCGTTCTCTGTTGGTTCCTCTTTGTCCCTTCTTCGAAAACGACTTCCACCAAGGTAATCTTCCTAAGAAAAGGAACTCCTCTTAAAAAAGTGTCGGAGGTCCTTGAACAGGAGGGGATCGTCAAGAATAAACATTTTTTCTCCCTCCTCACCACGATTCTCGGAAAAAAAACCAAGGTCAAAGCAGGAGAATATGAATTTCAGACTCAAATGCTTCCCCTTGAGGTATTGGATGCTCTGGTCAAGGGACAGGTGAAACGTCACTTGGTAACCATTCCTGAGGGTTATACCCTTTCTCAAATCGCTCAGTTATTGGAGGATCTAAATCTAATGGAGAAAAAGGAGTTCCTCCAGAAGGTCTCTTCTCCCGCTTTCATCAATGCTCTCGGCCTCTCCCAATTGGCAGGACCGACTCTGGAAGGCTATCTCTTCCCTGACACCTATCACCTGGTCAGAGAGATGGACCCGGAGGAAGCAATCCAGATGATGGTCCGTCAATTTAAAAAGGCCTTCGGACCCGACCTTTCTCGTCGGGCATCTGAATTGGGAATTTCTGAGAGGGAAACAGTTATCTTGGCCTCCATCATCGAAAAAGAAACTGCGCTCCCCGAGGAGAAGCCTTTGATCTCTGCCGTTTTTCACAATCGTCTAAGAAAAAAGATCCCCCTTCAAAGTGATCCCACCGTGATCTATGGAATCAAGAATTTTAACGGGAATTTGACAAAAGAAGACCTGACGAGGCCCACTCCCTACAACACCTATCGCATTGCAGGACTTCCGCCCACCCCCATCTGTAACCCCGGTAAAGACTCCCTTCTGGCTGCCGTCCACCCTGCTCCCGTTCCCTATCTTTATTTCGTCTCCAAAAACGATGGGTCCCACTATTTTTCTTGTGACATCGAAGAACATAATCGAGCCGTTTGGAAATACCAAAAATATCCAAGAAAAAATAACTTGACAAGAAAATGAAGTCTCATTTATCTTTATTCGTCGTCCATCAAAGAAAAAATTGGGTCTGTCCCCAAAAAAATTCCCTCGCCCCTTCCCTGTCCCCTCAGGCGTGCCGGGCCCGCGGGCAGGGGAAAGAGTGGGGACGAGGGTGAAAGGGAGGTTAGTAATGAAGAAAGATGTAGCGGTCATTGGTGTGGGCCAGAGCAGCTTCGTGAGAGGTTACGATGGGTCGATCCGGGAACTGGCCTTCGAGGCCTTCAGGGAAGCCATGCAAGATGCGGGGATCACCCAGAAAGATGTGGATGCCTCCGTTTTCTGCTCGGCCCCTGAATATGACAAGCAACGCTCCCCTGCGGGCGTCCTCGCAGAATACCTGGGTCTTATTCCCCAGCCTACGTTTTATGTGGAGTCCGTTTGCTCTTCGAGTAGCACCGGCGTGAAAGTGGGATACAGCATGATTAAGTCGGGTCTTCACGACGTCGTTGTTATCCTCGGGTTCCAAAAGATGTCGGAGATCACGTCTGCGGAATCCCAGGAGAGGATGGGCCGGGGCGCTGACATCCAGTGGGAGGCACCCTTTGGAACTATGATGCCTGCCTATTACGCCCTCTATGCACAGACCTATATGGCAAAGCACGGCCTGACCCACGATGACCTGATGGGTATCAGGCTCAAATCGTCCACCTATGGCGTGATCAACGAGAGGGCGGTTTACAGAAAAGCGGTAAAACCCGAAGACTTTAAACAGGGTGATCCGGAAGCAAAGTTGGCAGGCCCTGTCGCATGGCCGCTCCGGGTAGGTGACTGTTGCGCCAATGCGGACGGAAGCTCCTGTATCATCCTTGCCAATGCAAAAAAAGCAAAGGCCCTTTCCAAGAAACCGGTCTGGATTTTAGGCATCGGGGCCGCCTCTGAGGCGGTCAATATGGCAGCGAGACCCGATTTCGCCAAGGGTCTGAGCGTTGGCTATGGAGCAGCGGCCCAGGCGTACAAGATGGCCGGAATCACTTCGAAAGATGTCAAGGTGGCCGAGGTACACGATTGCTTCACCATCGCAGAGATCATGGCGTATGAGGGGCTTGGATTCGCGCCGGCGGGTGAAGGCAAGCAGCTCATTCGCGAGAAGGCGACGTATAAAGACGGAAAGATCCCCGTAAACGTCGATGGCGGACTCCTTTCAAAAGGCCACCCCATCGGTGCAACAGGTGGATCCCAGATCCGAACTATCGCCTTGCAGCTTCGGGGTGAGGCAGGTCCCATGCAGGTACCGGGTGAGCCGGACATCGGCCTTGTCCACAACATTGGCGGCGTGGGACTTTACGGAAACGTTACGATATTCGGGAGGTGAGGTATGGGTTTCGAGAAATTTGGAAGAAAGAGCTTTACTGCCGTGACCAAGACGGCAAAGTTTGTGGATCTCCTTGCGGAAGGAAAGGTTGAAGGGACCGTTTGTAAGGATTGCGGTGCAAAGTTTTTCCCTCCGAGGGCCGACTGCGCCAAATGCTTTTCAAAGAACATGGACTGGTTCGAGATGCCCAAGAAAGGCAGACTGGAAACATTTACCACCGCCTATTATGCGCCGTTCGGCTTCGAGGCCGATCCTCCTTACACAATGGGTGTTGTGGATTTTGGCAGTGGCCTGAAGCTCTTCGCCCGGTTGGCAAAGGAGATAAAGCCCGAAGAGGTAAAGGTGGGCATGGACGTGATCATCAGGCCTTTCAAGTATGACGACAATCAGCTCTCCTTCGAGATTACAAAGGCCTGACCAGTAGAATCTTCTAAGGCAAAGTCCCTGACTCCTAAGCGTCAGGGACTTTGCCTTAATCCTCTTGCGTCTCAAAAAACTCTATTACCGATACATCTCCTTTGCGGCCAGGTTTTCAGGATTAACCTCTGGTATTGAAAGATCGACAATCCACGTCCTGATCAGCGGAGGGCCCGCTCCTTCCCCCGAGTATTGCGTGACCCGATACTTATTCTTTCCGATTTCCTTCGCTTCATACCTCCATTTTAGATTTGGAAAGGATCGCATTTTCTGTTCGACCATCCTCATCTCGACAGACCTCTTCTTGCCTGTCGTGGGATCAGTCAGAGTGGCATGATTCCTTACCAGCTCGATGGCCTGAGACGCGCGTGCCTTCGATTGACTCAAACTTCTTTTGCTCGGGCCTGCTTTCCTCGGAACGGAAATGAGACTTCCTTCCTTAATCTTTATTTCCAAATTGTTTCCGTCCGCCCCTAAATAGCCCGTTTCTCCCGAATCAAATTTTACCTGATAGAAATTCATCGTCCCTAAACGATTCTGAACCACCTTCTCAATGATGAAACCTTCTTTCTCTCTCTTCACTCTCACTTTTTTTTCCAGATCATCCGGGGATTCATAGAACTCTGCCCGATTAATTGTCGGAGCCGTCATCAGCCGCTTGCCGATGTTCTGCTTCATCTTGGCAAGCTTCCCTTTTTCATATTCCTCGATGACCTTGGGAGGAATATCTTTCGAATCCTCATTAGGGGAATCCCCTTCCTCATTCTTCGCCAACAGGGAAAAAGAATCTTTAGGAGAATGCTGACCAAGGCATGTGTAGGCTTGAACGAGGGAGAAATAGAGCAAAGAAATGAATACGATCACAATAGGCAGGCGGGTGTTCATGGGCCAATCCTCCTGTTAAATTATCGCATGCAAATACGATGCCCTCTCCCAAAAGTCATAACCCATTGAAATTTCTAAGACCGTAAAAGAGTATTTCCAAGGAGTCCGATCAAAAATACATCTTTTGTCCAATTTTGTGAAGCTCCTCGCCTTAAAGGGCGGGGCTTCCCGGTGAGGTAGTTTCCGTTTGCATTGTGCCCCTCGACCCCACCCTAAAAGGGCGGGACCGGGGCACTTGCCAGCCAAAATCATCATCTATTGCGGGTAGCATAAAGAACGAATTTCCAGTTTTATAAAGAGAAATATCGGAAATTCCAGACACTTTCAATTCTCTGTAATTATAACAGAAATCTTTTTCTTTCGATTTCCGCCATCCTTTTCTGTAGGGAAATCCCTGCAATTACGATTTACGGTTTCGCCTTCCACAAGCTAAAATATCTCTTGATTTCAGGCGGATAACAACATTGAAATTCTCTGGCATTCCTTTTGCTTGATTCTTCAATGTCACCTTTTCATACTCCCTTTTTCAGTTTCCCAATCAGCTGCCGGGAGAAGTAAGATGAATGACCAGATAAGGGTAAATTCTACAAAGGCGATAGAAAGGTCAAAATGTCTCTTAACGGATGGGGCTTAACCTGCACCATCTAAAATTCTATGACTTATCACAAATTTCTTTATAAAGAATTATATGGAGTCAGGAGAGACGTTTGAGTCACCAGGAAAGTACTTAAAAGCGAAGAGGGAATCTCAAAAACTTTCCTTGAAGGAAGTGGCTGTTACAACAAGGATAAGGGAGCCTGTCCTCAGGGCCTTGGAGGAGGACAGGTATACGAACTTGCCCGCTATCTACGTAAAAAGTTTTCTGAGTACTTATGCGGAATGCCTCGGTCTGGACTCCAATGAGGTGATAATGGTTCATCAGAAGATTGCGGAGAAGCGATCTTTCTCAAATGACCAGGTGCTGAAACCCCCGTCCACCATCCAGAAAAAAGGAGTTAATGGTCGGTTGTTGGTCATTTCGATCTCCGTTGTTCTCCTGATGGCCCTCATTGTATATGCCTCCTTTGAACTATTGCCCTAAGTTTTCTTTCTTCTCAGACCGACGAAAACAGGCCTTCCTCATTATCTTCGGCCCCATCCTCTTCTTTTCCAACCATGCAGAAAGGGATTGCAAAGGCTGAAGCCAGAACTACCGCTCAACCATCAAGGAACGGGACATAGGAGGAATTATCGATTACTGCTTGAAAGGTTGTGTTGTAAGAACGAGGAATACAGGAAGAAGTCCTCGGTCAGTGCTTTTGACAGTAATCGTGCTTTGCGGGGGAGGGTAGTTGGAACTGCCAGGGATAAAAACTCCCCTCCCCTGGCGGGAGGGGATTAAGGGGAGGGGGACAAAAAAGGTGATAATGCACCCTTACCCCAGTCCGCTTCCATCAAAGGAGAGGGCGAACTAGATCGAGTTAGTATTTATTCTTGGGTTGGGATTATAAGACGGGAATCGGTCGAAAATCGGGAAAGCTCGCTGTTCCTATACGGCGCAAGGAACCGGGCGCCCGGGCAGAAGTTCCATACGATGTTTTCTCACAGGTAGCTTTTCAGACATCAGGATTTCTCTGATTTTCGAGAGTGGCAGAATATCCAAATCCATACCGCGAACGGTTTCACAGATCTCCACAAAATATCTGCTCCAGACCCCGCCCTCCACTTCGGCATGAACAGGGAGGACATGCATTCCTCCGTTCTTCAGAATTTGAAGAATCCTTGAAACACCCTGGGGTACGCCGGTTTCTTCCAAACAAGGGAGGTCTGAAGGGATTTCCATCAGACCCGATATTTCATGAATAAAAGGTTCCTTGGCCCGCGTGCAGCTCAGATATCGAAAGGAGTACTTTCGCACAATCCCCAAAACCCTGTCGTCAATGATCCAAGAAGGCGCTCCAAAGGAATAAGGCTCGCGTCGAGCCAACTTTCTATAAGCGCTGACACCCTTTTCAAACCAATCCTCAATCCACTCAGAAGATCGTTTATGAAGCTCATCCTGCCATCGCCTGTGATCCCAAGCATGAAACTCCACTTCATGCCCCGCTTCAATAATTTGCTCAACGAGGTCGGGGAATGAAAGCGCAATCATGGGTGAGGGAAGCAGCGTCCCGTATAGGGCGGTCCTCATTCCGTAAAGGTGGCCCGCATTCGTTCTTAACATTTTTTTGAGAAAGCGCGGGTTTTTTACCAGTTGAAGGATGGCTCTCCCCGAGGCATCCGGTCCCATACTTAGATAAAACGTGGCTTGAATCCCATAATGGTTTAAAATGGAGAGGAGGCGCGGGACACCTCGCTTCATGCCGATATAAGTGTCGACATCAATTTTGAGGCCCAGAATGTTTTTTCTATTTGTTGCCCCCGACAATTCCTTCATTCTCTTCTAAAAAAGCATCGAGAGTATTTTTGAGGGACTTTTCAAGCCCGATCCTGGGTGTCCATCCAAGAAGCTCTTTGGCTTTTTCGATGCTGGGTTTTCGGGTGTAAATGTCCTGGTAGCCTTTTCCATAATACACGTCTGAAGAGGTTTCAACGATTTCGGAAAAAACCCTATCGTCTCTATGCTTAGGATGGGCCATGAAGATTCGTTTCAAGAGATGGGCAAGTTCTCTTATGGAACATTCGTTATCGGGGTTGCCGATGTTGATGATCTGGTTCTTGCAGCAGCCGTCTTTGTTTTCCAGGATTTTCATCAGGGCGCCGATGCCGTCGTCCACATGGGTAAAACATCGCTTTTGATGGCCGCCGTCCACCAGGGACAGGGGCCTCTTCATCAGCAGCTCCGCGATGAACTGTGTCACCACCCTGGAGCTTCCTTCCTTCGCGGCATCCAAAGAATCTAACCTTGGGCCGATCCAGTTGAAGGGCCTAAACAACGTAAACTCCAGGCACCCCCGGGTCCCGTAAGCATAAATCACCCGGTCGAGAAGCTGCTTGCAGCATGCATAGATCCACCGTTCTTTATGGATGGGTCCGAGGACGAGAAAGGTTTCATCTTCTTTGAATTCGGGGTCGGGGGAGGCACCATAAACTTCTGAGGTGGAAGGGAAGACAACTCTTTTTCCATACCTCACGCACTGTTTCACGATGTTGAGGTTCATTTCGAAATCCAACTGGAAGACCTCCAGCGGATGGGTCAGATAGAGCTTCGGAGTGGCGATAGCCACCAAAGGGATGATGGCGTCACATTTCTTGACGTGATACTCGATCCATTCCCAATTGATCGAGATGTCCCCCTCTATGAAGTGGAACCGGGGGTTGTTGAGGACTCTGTCCAGCCTGTCGGAGGCAAGGTCCATACCGTAGACACTCCAATCCGTTGTATCAAGTATTCGATGGGTTAAATGATGTCCAATGAAACCATTGACGCCCAGTATCAGGATCTTCATTTTAAGACTGCGCCTTTCTGTTTTTTGAAAACTTCAAGGATCTTGCCCCCGTTCATCCTCTCCTTACCCACTTCGATATCCAACAGTCTCAACCTTCCGTCAGACGCCCTGACGTACACACTGTCCTTTTCAAATTCCAGAGTACCCACAGGGCGATTCGAGACGCTGTCCTCTTCGGGTAAGGCCCACCAGACGAACAACTTTTCACCTTGGGAAAGATGGGTGAAGGCTCCCGGATAGGGCTCCGTAACAGCCCTCACCAAATTGTAAATTCGCATGACCGGCCAACGCCAGTCTATCTTTCCGTGCTCAGGCCTCCGCCCTCCATAATAGCTCCCTTGTTTTAAGTTCTGCGCCACGCGGGGGGCTATTCCTTTCTTGATAAGCGGAAGCACCTCATCAAGGAGCTCGTTGGTCTTCACGCAAAGCTTTTGGTAAAGCGTGTAGGCGGTATCTTCAAATTCGATGAGTATTTCTTTCTGCCCGACAATATCCCCGGCGTCAGGCGCTTCGATAATGTAATGTAGGGTGACGCCCGTGCGCCGTTCTCCGTTCACAAGAACCCAGTTGACCGGACACCGCCCCCGATAGGCGGGGAGCATCGATCCGTGGAGATTAAAGGAGCCCATGGATGGAATCATCAAGATGTCTCTGCCCAAGAGATTCCGATAATAAAATGAAAAAATAACTTCGGGCGAGATTTTACGGATCGTTTCGATCCACTCGGGTGTGTTGACGTTCTCAGGACAGAACACGGGAATCCGGTTTTTCTTTCCCCATTCGGCAACGGAGCCAAACCAGATGTTCTCCCCCGGATCATCAAGATGAGAAAAGATCGCCTGGATATCGAATTTCCCCCGCACTAAGGCCTCAAGGCCAACGATTCCCATATTATGATACGCAAATACGACGGCTTTCATCCGCAGGATAAATCCTCTCAATCGTGTACTCCGGCCTCTTCCTGACTTCCCTGTATATTCGACCGATATATTCGCCCATCACCCCCAGAGCGAAAAACTGGAAACCCACGAAGGCAAAGAGGACGGAAAAGAGCGTGAACACACCTTCAGCGGCCCAGCTTGCCCCGTAGATAATCCGAGCAATACCTAAAAAGACACCCAAGGAGATCCCCAAAAACGCCATACCGATACCGGCATACATGATAAACTTCAACGGAAAATCGGAGAACGAGGAGACCAAGTCAAACTGAAGATTGATGAGCTTTCGCAGGGAGTAATGGGATTCCCCGCCATGCCTCGCTTCATGAACTACCTCAATCTCTGTAACCTTTTTGGCAAAGTAGGTCGCCAGTGCCGGAATGAAGGTGGAGTGCTCGTGACAGTTTACCATCCGCTCCACAATGTCTCTCCGGTAAGCTCGCAGCATACACCCCCAGTCTGACATATTCACTTTTGTGATCTTCCGTGTGATCGCGTTGATAATGCGGGAAGGAAAAGTTCTGAAGAAGGAATCCTTTCGTTTCTTTCTGATCGTTCCCACGACATCGTAGTCCCCTTCTTCCATCACCCTTACAAGATTCGGAATCTCCTCGGGCGGATTTTGGAGGTCAGCATCCAACGTGATCACGATGTCGCCCCGGACGACGGAAAACCCTGAAAAAATGGCTGCATGCTGTCCGTAGTTCCTCGTGAGTTCTACAACCTTTACTTCAGGGTAGCTCAAGAAACTTTTCAAGATCGAAAGGGTATTATCCCGGCTCCCGTCATCCACGAAAATAATTTCGTAACTCTTTCCCATCTTTGGCATGACGGACCTGAGTCGTTCAAGCAGGCGGCGCAGGTTTGCCTCCTCGTTATATACTGGAATGACCAGAGAGATCATCGCTTCGCTATCCATCTTTTAACCTCAGAGTTGCACAGAAAACATTGTCAAAGGCAGGTGGGTGTGCTGGGCCGCATGATAAAGTTTTGGAAGCACACTCACCTTCCGATTTTGTACAATGTTTAGGTTAAGATCTCCCGAACAGCCTCGCATACATAAGAAACATCCTCTTCCTTCATATCGGGAAACAAAGGTAGGGACAATAGTTTGGCGCTGGCCCGTTCCGTTTCTTTCAATTCTCCCTTCTTTATCCTATATCGTTTCTGGATATAGCTTAAGCGATGCCCGGCGGGGAAATGAATCCCGTATCCAATATTGTATTCGGACAGTCTCTGCATGAAGTGTTTTCGTTCCATCGAGGTAACTTTGACGACAAAGAGGTGCCATGCATGAGTGTGCGGGTAGGCCGACACACCCGGCAATTGCAGCCCCTCTACCCTTTCTAACCCTCTCCTGTATAGATCAGCCAGTTGCCTTCTGCGGCTATTCAGTTCCTCCAGCCTGGAAAGTTGAGCAAGGCCCAGTGCCGCCTGGATATCCGTCAGATTATATTTGAATCCGGGTGTCTTAATGTCATATTCGGGGTTCCCTCCCTTACCGTACCGTTTCCATGCGTCCCGCTCTATACCATGAAATCTGAGAAGTTTCAACCGGCTTTCAAGGTGATCATCACCGTGCGTGATCATGCCCCCTTCGCCGGTCGTGATGTTTTTAATTGGATGAAAGGAAAAGATAGCCATCCGACCCCACCCTCCTACATGGACGCCTTTATAATAAGTGCCAAGGCCGTGTGCTGCATCTTCGATGACAGACAGATCATACTTCTTGGCAATAGCCAGGATCTTATCCATGTCGACCGGGGCCCCTGCAAAATGGACAGGGACGATGGCCTTCGTCTTCTCTGTAATCTTTCCCTCAATGAGATCGGCATTTATATTTAACGTATCGTAATGAATGTCGACAAACACCGGCTTGGCCCCCAGAAGCGCTATCATATTCAACGTGGAGGCAAACGTCATGGACGGGGTAATAATCTCATCCCCTCGTTTTATGTCCAAGCCCAACAACAGGAGGTGCATGCCGGCCGTGCCGGATGAGAGAGAGAGCGCATACGTGGCACCTGTGAGTTCACAGAATTTCTCCTCGAAGGCCTTGCATAGAGGGCCTGTGGTGATCCAACCGGACTTTAGACAGGAAACAACTTTCTCTATTTCCTTTTCGCCAATCGAGGGTCGACTCAGCGGCAGAAAATCTTTCCTGATTTCCATTAGACACAATCCAAATTGTGATTCGGGTTTGACATTGAAATCGCGGGTGACGAGATGCCCATCCTCCCGGAGGACCTCCGGGTACATATCCTCCTTTTCAATTTCGCCACATTTTTTATAGCTCATTACTCAGTAAATGTCACCATTTTCTTTACAATGCCGATCTATCCCAGGTGTGGCATGCTTGACGATCCACCGGAACGTGGGTTACTAATCAGGTTGTCACAAGTATTCATAAAAAAGGAGAAATCAATGAAACCAGCATGGTTACTCTTGATATCCGTATGCTCCGCCACTTTAGGTCAGATATTCTTCAAGAAGGGTGTTTTTGTGACAGGAGAAATAACTCTCAAGGAATCTGTGATAGGCGAATTACTTAAATTGGTATTGAATCCCTTTGTTTTTACCGGATTGGTCTTCTATGTTATCAGCACTATCCTTTGGCTCATTGCCCTGTCTAAAACGAATTTAAGCTTTGTTTACCCCTTTGCCTCTCTCGTATTTGTTTTGGTTATGCTCTCGGCCCGTTTTGTCTTCCTTGAACCTGTTCCAACCATACGCTACGTTGGGATCGCAGTGATCTGTGTTGGATTCTTACTATCATCACTGGCCTAAAGAAAACCCTCTTCCTGAGGATCGGAATGGACGCAACCTCAACTCCCGAAATATGCAATCCAGATTTCGATAGCCCGAAGTCGCCTTCAGGGGTAAGGAAGAAGCACAGACTGCCTGCGTGGCTATTTCTCCTCATTTTCACTCTTTCTATCAGAATTATTCCTATTTTGAACTCTGAACTTTCGATCCATGACACGGCGAGGGTGGCTGGAATCGCCCGGGAGATGGCCTTCACCGGCAACTATCTCATCCCAAGGCTAAACGGCCAGAATTTTCTCGAATACCCTTCGCTCGGATATTTGCCCATTGTCCTATTCCTTTCAACGAGCAAAAATCCGCCAGACTTCCTCGCTATTCTTCCTATAGCTCTCTTGGGAGCCGCAACGGTTCTTCTCACTTTTATGATCGGAAAAGTATTGGCTAACGACCGAGTGGGTCTCTTGGCAGGCTTTATCCTCGCGACGATGTCGGGGTTTTTCATACTTCACCGGCGGTGTCTGGTCGATCCAACGCTTCTCTTCTTCACGGTGCTCAGCCTCTATGGCTTTGCGGCCGGCTACCGAACCCCTTCAAGGCGTTTCCGTTTTTTTGCAATCTTCTACCTGGCCATGGCTGGAGGCTTCCTTTCCAAAGGGTTGATCGGGGTAGCCATTCCTGCGGCCACGGCACTTATCTTTTTGATCGTAAGAAGGGATTTTGCCGCTATCCGAAAACTCTATCTTGGCTGGGGAATTCTTCTCTTTCTTCTACCGATTGCTCTGTGGATGGGCGGAGTATGGTGGCTCGAAGGGCCTGATTTGATCAATGAAGTGCTCCGGCAAAGCTTGTGGCGCTTCTTCTCCTCCTCGGCTCATCATTCAGACTCTTTCTACTACTATTTCATCCCTGTCCTTTTGAACACGCTGCCCTGGACACCCCTGCCGGTAGTTTGGCTATGGTATCGATGGAGGCGTCCCCGATCGGAGGAATCTTCGCCGCTGGATCTTCTCTCACTTTTTGCACTGGTCTGGTTCCTGACTGTTTTCGTCGGACTCTCGATAGCCTCAGCCAAACGAAACCTCTATAGCGCACCCCTTTATCCTCCCTTTGCTTTGCTGGCGGCCTTTGCCTGGGCGCGTCTTTGCGATAAATTCCCAAATGTGAAGCGCCTTGAGACCTATGGAATCATCGTGCTATTCTTCGTTTACATCTGCGCCCATTTCATTATCCTTCTTCCGTCCGAAAAGAAGGATAGTTTCCGGCCGATCTTTGAAGTTATCAGAAATCAAAAGGTTCATGGCCCCGTCTATCTTTACGGCGGTACAGAGTCTCTTCAAGGGGCAGCGGTCTTCTATTTGGGAAAGACCGTACCCATGCTTAATAGAACGGACCTGTTGCAGGAGGGATTCGAGGTACCCTCAGAGACGATTCTGGTCATCCCTTTCATTTCAGGTGATGAACAGCTCCTCGCCAATCTTCGGACTAAGGGATTTCACCTTCTCACGGAGAAAATGATCAGAAAGATATCGCTCAGAGTTTATTCGAACAGTCCATGAGAGACGCGCGGAGGGTCAGGTTTTGGTATGGTCAGCTTCAAATGATAGCACTCAAACTGTTCACTTTATTTCGTAATAGACTGAGTCTCCGAATAGACGAGATTGGATCTTTCCCTCTTTCATCAAAGGTTTGATAAATCTGTCTAAATCATTCTTTGAGATTCCCATACCCTTTGAGAGATCCGACAGGGAAAGCGGCCTTCTTTTCAGAATCTTTAATATCTCCTCTTTGATACTCATTTCAGAGACCATTGACGGATGACGGTCAAATTCAGAGATGACCGAAGCGCTTTTGCCGAAGAAGGCCCTAATCTCTTCCATCTCCTTTTGACCCAAAGGGACAGCCGATTTTTCAGAAGGAGGCCGAACGACCGTGTTAAGGTGGATAAGATCAGGTTGGATTCGATCAACCACCTTCTTCATTCTCATAAGCTCTTCTTTGCCATCATTGATACCTTTACAGAATAGTATCTCCAGCCAAATCTGCCCTTTGTAAACCTTTCTGAATTCAACCAATCCCTCAATCACCTTTTCTACGGAAAACCCCGGGAGAGGACGATTGATCCTCATGAAAACGTCTGACGATACGGCGTCTAACGAAGGAAGCACAATGTCCGCACGGAGGAGATCCTGTCTGACCTCTTCTTCACAGAGTAAAGATCCATTGGTAATGACAGCAACCGGGATGGAGGTGATGGCTCTAATCCCTTCGATGACCGAACGGATTTGAGAATGGAGGGTCGGCTCGCCGGAGCCGGAAAGGGAGAGATGATCGACGGAGGGAGCCCCTTCTTTAAGAAACCGTTCCACCTCCTCTATAATTTCTCTAACCGGAACATATGCTTTTCTTGCAAGGGTCTTTTCGGTTGTGTCTCCGATCTGGCAATAAATGCAGTCATAGGTGCAGATTTTATGCGGAACGAGGTCAATCCCGAGCGACCTCCCCAATCTTCTGGAAGGAACCGGACCGTAAAGATAACGAAATGATTTCATCCTACTGGTAACCGAACTACGGATTCAATTTAGATACAGCGCCGCTAATCTTCCTAACTCAATAACATCAAATTCCAAAATCCAAGCAAATTCCAACCAAAAACATTTGAAATTTCCGTGTTATCCTTTTTCTGTCATTCCTGCGAAAGCAGGAATCCAGGAATTCCCTGTTTTTTGGTCTAAAATTCCAACTGGATTCCGGATCAAGTCCGGAATGACAAGCAAGTCAAGAAACTCTTGACACACTATAATAAGAATCCAATATCCAATTTCGAAATATAATAATTTTAAATGATTTAAATATCAGATTCTACTTTCGATCATCTCCCCTCCCCGGAGGGAGAGAGGAAGGAGGTATTCTGGTTTTTCGAACATTGGGTAATTGGAATTATCTGGGCTTTGGAATTTGGTGCTTGGAATCTTTAACTCATGCTCCGAATTTCTTTAACTTCAGTCCATTCGCTAACATCAAAGTTATAACATCCAAGGCTGGAAACCTGCCTAGTTGTCCTCCCCGGCAATGTCTCTCTGTGAAGCGTCGGATGCCGTCAGGTCGGACATAATTTGAAAAGAGAAGGATGGGATTGGGATGCCAGCTGTGAGATTTTAAGACAGCGGGCGTGGAATGATCTCCCGTGATGGCTAATACATCCGGCCTCAGCTTGAAAATGGAAGGCAGGATCCTGTCTATTTCCTCAATGGCCTTAACCTTCCTCTTAAAATTCCCGTCTTCTCCAGCCGAATCCGTCTTCTTGAAATGAACATAAAAGAAGTCATACCGGTCAAAATATTTCTTCAGGGTCTCCACTTCTTCCCGGAGGGTTTCTCCTGTCTTTAAAATCTCCATCCCGACCAGCCTCGCCAGCCCACGGTACATGGGGTAGGTCGCAATGGCAGCAGGTCGGAGTTTGAATTTCTCCGACATCGTTGGGATATCCGGAATTTTCGAAAACCCTCTGAGCAGGACCGTATTCGCAGGATGAAACGATTTGAGGGCGTCAGTGGCCCGCTTCACATAAAGGTTGACGACCTCAGCCGTCCTCCGGGCCTCCTGAGAAAGCCCCTCTGTCCCTTTTGCTTTGAGCCCGTCCTTCTGGGGGTCGGCATCGGTCAGATCATCCCTCAAGCCCCCACCCCGAAAGACCAGGACGAACCGATGCTCCTTCCCGGGATAGATAGAAATGCGAACCCCATCGACCTCTTTGATTTCGTTTCCGAGAAACTCACAAATCTCCTTGCTCTTTTCGGTCGGAATCCTTCCGGCCCTTCGATCGACAATGATCCCATTTTCGTCAAGGGTCGCAAAATTGCCCCTGGCTGCCAAATCGTCCCTGGTCAGCGGAATATCGATTCCCAAAGCCTCCATCACCCCTCTTCCGATCTCGTATCGAAATGGGTCGTAACCGAAGAGGGCCAGATGGGAGGGACCGCTCCCCGGGGTGATTCCATAGGAAACAGGATCGATCAATCCACAGACGGCTTTGGGGGCGAATCGATCGAAGTTCGGGGTTTTTGCTGCTTCCAGCTCTGTCTTCCCTCGGACGGGCAACCCACCCACCCCATCGATCACCACCATCACCAACTTCGATTCCGTTTGAATCGCAAGGGATTGAAGAACCTCTTCCTTGGTCATAACTTCCTCTCCCAACATTCTACGACAAACGCCTGAATTTGGCCTCCAGTCATTTGTCTTTGCGAGCGAAGCGTGGCAATCTCAATGGTTTTTAGTCCTGCCTCCCGCTTCATTTTGAGATTGCCTCGGCCGACCTTGTCACTCTCGAAATGACACCCCTTATCATTCCCCTCAATTATTTCCCCTGATACTTATCATAAAAAACAAATTCAGATGGCTCTTTTCTTTTCGGGGCAACTCCTTCGGCGGCGGGGTAACCGAGAGGGGTCATGGCCACCACTTCGACGTTCTGGGGAACTCCCAGAATCTCCTCCACCTTCTTATGGTTGAATAACCCTATGACCACTGTGCCCAAACCCAGAGAATGGGCGGTCAAACAAAGATTCTGCATGGCCATTCCTGTATCGAACATCAACCAATCACCTTTTACAGTGGCCGCTTGACCCTTATAGAAGCCGGAAATCCCTTTCTTTCCACACAAGACAAGAATAATCGGTGCATCGGTCATTGAGGAAAGGGCTGGGTTCCTCTTTGATAGGGCTGTTGCTAACTCAGCTTTTCCCTTGGGATCTTTTACGACGATGACCTCCGAGCATTGAGTATTCGCCCAAGAGGGAGCCCATCTCACCGCCTCCATCACGGTTCGAAGTGCCTCGTCAGGAACGGGATCGCGCTTATATTTCCGAATGCTCCTTCTCCCTTTAATTCCATCCATTACGCCCACATCCTTTTCCTCCTCCTTTTTGCCTGGCTATTACATAATCGGGCCTTTGTGAGCAACAAGCGGGGCTAATGAGTTCCTTCCTTGTAATTCTGGATGGCCTTTATCAAAGGTGGAATGACCTCTTTAAAGTCCCCAACCAATCCCAAGTCGCACCACTCAAAAATAAGTGCTTGTGGATCCTGGTTGATCGCTACTATCATTTCCACTCCCTTAATACCTACCATATGATGCATTTCCCCTGAAATTCCAATCCCGATATATAACTTCGGATGTATGGTTCTACCACTCTGACCGATCATCTGCTTCTCTTTTGCCCATCCCTCATCCACAGGAGGTCGAGTTGCTCCAACAACTCCGTTTAAAGCTGAGGCCAGATTCTCTATCCATTGCCAATCCTCCTTGCTCCCAATTCCCCACCCCCCAGCGATCACTACCTCTGCCCTTTCTAAAGCAAGTTCCTGAACTTCTTCCCTTCTTATCTCGAGAATCTGATAAGTCACATCCCCTGGTTTGAGTTTCACCTCAAGGGGGATGATCTGACCCGTAACGTTCCTTCCCTTGGGCATGTCAAAGATTCCAGGTGTGACGGTTGCCATCTGGGGGTTCGTAAAGGGACTGTAGACCGTTGCTAAAACATTCCCACCCCAGCCAGGAACTACCGCAAGGAGTTTCTCTTCCGGAGAAATTCTCAAATCAATGCAGCGCGCAGCGAGACCGGTGCGCAACCGGGCAGCTAATCGGGCACCCAGATCCGTCCCCATCGCTGTGGCTCCCAAGAGAAATATCTCCGGCTGGTGTTTTCGGATTGCATTTTCTAAAACCTTCACATAAGTCTGACTGCAGTAAGACTTTAAAAGGGGATGTTCAGCGACTAAGATTTCGTCGGCTCCAAACGATAAGAGCTCCTCATAGAATCGATTCAATGGATGTCCCATCAGGACTAGAGCAACCTTCTGGCCAGTGAGGTCGGTCAATTCAAAGGATTTTCCCAATAATTCTAATCCCACCTCAGCTAACTTCCCTTCCCGGTGTTCGGCAAATACCCAGACTTTACTATGAGGAGTTTTGGCCATTTCCAGCTCTTTCAACAATATCTATAACGGTGAAGTCGATCCGCTAAAACGTTAGCCATCTCGAGAGGTTCTTCCTGGAGAATCTCCCCTTTTCTCTTCATCGTCGGAATTATTAAATCAGCCATCTGGCTTGGAGATCCCTTTAATCCGACCCAGGGTTCACTCAAAGATAAATCCTCAGAGGACCAGACACGTATTTCTTTTTTCTCAGCCTCAAGGATATTCATTAAGGTAATGTACCTGGGTTCATTGATCTCTTTAACTACGGAAAGGACCATCGGAGGCTTAATCTCAACTAACATATAACCATACTCAATCTGTGACCGGACACGGAATACTCCACTGGTTTGGGCTTCAATGGCACTGACATGCATTAGGTTGGGGATATCCAAGAATTCGGCAATTTGAGGGCTGACCAAGCTCGTACAACCGTCCAACGTCTGATCACCGCAGAGAATCAGATCATAGGGGGCCAATTTTTTCATTGCCGTTGCCAGGATATAAGAAGTAGCGAGGGCATCTGAACCCACAAAGGCCAAATCCGACAATAAAATTGACCAATCGGCCCCCATCGCTAACCCCTCGCGCAACACAGGCTTTGTAGAAATTGGAGCCATACTAATGGTAATAACTTCTCCTCCCTCCCTTTCTCTCAGTTGCAAAGCGGCTTCAAGGGCCTTTTTGTCCAAAGGGTTAATGATGTTTGGAATCCCTTCTCGTATTAGGGTCTTTGTCTTGGGGTCCAAAGCTAAACGACCCCAGTGTTTGGGATCGGGAACGGGTTTCAAACAGGCAATGATTCGCATCCTCTCCGCCTTTACGAAAATGCCGCATTCATCCCCGCTCTGTGGACGGGGAGCCTTACTTAAACATGTTTAAGGCATGCCGGGACATCACGAGTTTCGAAATTTCTCCTGTGCCCCCTGCTGGGATAGTTACCAAGGCATCTCTCAGCAATCTCTGAACCGGATACTCTTTCATGACGCCGTATGATCCATGAATTTCTATAGCCTTTCGGGCTGATCTTGCGGCTGCTTCGCAGGCGAATTGCTTTGCCAACGCCGATTCAGCATCACACCGTATATTGTTATCTCGCATCCAGCCGACGCGATAAACCAATAACCGAGCAATCTCCAGATCAGCATAGATCTCGGCAATGTGCCACTGAACCGCTTGGAGGGTACCGATCGATTTCCCATAGAGAGTCCTTTCATTAGCAAACTTGACGGCTTGCTCCAAGACGGCATTGAGAATGCCCAATGCAACGCTTGCCATTCCAGGCCGTCCCGTTTCTCCGATATTCTGAATGGCAATGTTCATCCCTTCACCCTCATGTCCCAAAAGATTGGCTTTGGGGACCATGCAGTTTTGAAACACAAGCTCGCCAGTATTCGCCCCGCGGAGTCCAACCTTATTTTCTTTCCGCCCCGGCTTTGCTCCGGGAAAGCTCTTTTCGACAATAAAAGCTGACAGGCCTCTGCCCCCCTCACCGGTGCGGGCGATGACCACCCAAAAATCTGAGACATGGGAGTTTGTGATAAAACATTTTCTGCCGTTCAGAATATAATTGTCTCCGTCCAATTTGGCTGATGTTTTTATTCCCGCCACATCTGAACCTCCCGTAGGATCGGTCACTGCCACAACTCCCATCGTTTCCCCTTTGGCCAGGGGTGGCAAGTACCTTTTCTTCTGTTCTTCGTTACCGAATTTGCTTAAGGCTTGGGTAGCCATATGATGGACCTG
>JBAVGF010000321.1:0-13574 GCA_049684675.1 Thermodesulfobacteriota bacterium
AACACCGGTGATTGGATAAGAAAATGGAGCTCTCTTCAACCTCGCAAGAGAGCATTAATCTTTGAAGATCGTCCGTTCACCTATCAGGAGTTAAACCTCCGCACCAACCAACTCTGCCATCTCCTTCTTGACCTCGGAGTTCAAAAAGGAGATCGAGTTTCCGTCCTTCTTTACAATGGCCATCAGTATCTGGAGATCTTCTTCGCCCTCTCAAAAATCGGCGCTATTCTTGTCCCTCTCAACTGGAGATTGGCGGGGCCCGAGCTGGAATTCATCCTCGAGGATAGCGGCACCAGGTTGATCATCTTTGATCCCGAGTTCAAGGAGGTCCTTGCGTCCATTCGCCCCCACTTGAATCTTTCCAACGGAGATTACATTAGTATTGGATCCCCTTGTCCGGCTTGGGCAAAGGATTATGAAAAAGGCCTCTTGGAATGTCCTGTCAGGGAACCACACCTTCAGGTTTCTGTAGGTGATGAAGACCCTCACATGCTCATGTATACTTCCGGAACAACAGGACTCCCAAAAGGGGCGATCCTCTCTCATCGAAAAACCTTTTTTAATGCCTTGAATGCAGATCTGTTCTATCACCTCACCTCCAAGGATATCATGATTGTTTCGAGGCCTCTCTTCCATTCAGGAGGGCTCCTCGTTGAAGCCGCTCCGGTCCTTTATAAAGGCGGAACTCTCATCTTAAAGAAGCGGTTCCGGTCCCATGAGATCCTTGAGACGATTCAAAAATATCGAGTCACCTTATTGGAAATGGCTGCCACCGTTTATCAATTTATTCTTCAGGAGTGCGATCTGAGCCAATACGATCTGAGTTCCATCCGATGTTACTTTACGGGGGGAGAAAGAGTTCCTAAGGCGATGCTAAAAGAATATTACAGAAAGGGAATCGCCCTTTCCCAAATTTTTGGCCAAACGGAAGCTTCCATCATTACCTTTCTCTCTCCTGAGGATGCCGTGACGAAAATGGGATCCGTGGGGCTGCCGGTTTTTCACGGGGAAGTGAGAATTGTCGATAAAACGGGAAAAGAGGCCAGCCCCGGAGAGGTGGGTGAAATCATTATCAAGGGCCCTACGCTGATGAGCGGATATTGGAACCGTCCGGAACTCACAGCTGAGACGATTCGAGACGGCTGGCTGTATACCGGAGATCTGGCTCGGATGGATGAAGAAGGATATATCTACATCGTGGATCGTGAAAAAGATATGTATATCAGCGGAGGGGAAAACGTCTACCCAGCCGAGATTGAAAAGGTTCTTTACACCCATCCCAAGATTTTTGATGCAGGAATCGTCGGAATTCCGGATGAGAAATGGGGAGAGGTGGGGAAAGCCTTTATTGTCCTCAAACCGAAAGAGACGATGGGCAATGGCGAAGTTTTCGAATTCCTTAAGGGAAAGGTGGCCGAATACAAGATTCCAAAGGTTGTAGAGTATGTTGAAGCACTTCCCAAGACCGCAAGTGGGAAAATTCAAAAGTTCATCCTGAAAGAAACTCATGGGATCACCAAATTCCAAGCAGCCAATCACAGATAAAGTCCAATGGATCGACCTCGAAGTCACGAACAAAAGAGTTTAAGCCATCTGACATTGGAATTTGGAGCTTGTTTCGCCTGCCTGCGCGAAGCTCCGCCTTGCGGGACAAGGGCAGGGATTTCGACATTCGGATTTCGAATTTGAACTTAGGGAGGAATCCATGGTTGGAAACTTCTATCGGTTAGGCTGCGACATCGGCGGCACCTTCACCGACTTTGTCCTGCTCAACGATCGAACAGGAGAGATAAAAATCTATAAGTGCCTGACCACTCCTAAAGATCCCTCTGATGCCGTGGAGCACGGCATCGGAGAAATGGAGAAAAATACACCGGGCTTTGTGGAGAAAATGGACGAAGTGATCCATGGAACAACTTTGGTCATCAATTCTATTATAGAAAGAAAGGGAGCCAAAACAGGCCTGATCACCACAAAGGGCTTCAGGGATGTTTTGGAAATCGGAAGGGGGATCCGGTACGCGCCTTACGATGTTTTTGCTGAATTCCCCAAGCCCTTGATCCCGAGACAGTTCCGGCTCGAAGTGGATGAAAGGATTCGGAGCGACGGGACCGTCTTAAAGCCGCTCGACCCCGAGGAGGCGAGGCAAGGGGTCCGGTCTCTCCTCAACATGGGCGTAGAATCGATTGCTGTCTGTCTCATTAATTCATTTGAGAATCCAACCCATGAGCTGATGCTCAAGGAGATCATCGAAAAGGAAGCTCGCGGCATGTCGGTCTCCATTTCATTCCGGGTTTTACCGCAGATCAAGGAGTACGAGAGAACCAGCACCACGGCGACCAACGCCTATGTGAAGCCT
This sequence comes from Thermodesulfobacteriota bacterium, assembly GCA_049684675.1. Taxonomy (GTDB): domain Bacteria; phylum Desulfobacterota; class BSN033; order BSN033; family UBA1163; genus UBA1163. The sequence continues at coordinate 2,360 of JBAVGF010000321.1, forward strand.
CTGACGGGAAGATACCTTTCGAGGTTAGCTGGAAGGCTGAACTCCATTGGCTTCAAAGGGAAGCTTTTTATTATGCTCTCAAGTGGGGGGGTCACGTCCGTCGAGACAGCCGCCGAGTTCCCTGTCCGGATCATCGAATCCGGTCCGACCGCAGCGGTCATTGCGGGCCAATACTATGGCAGACTCTTCAACATTCCAGAAATGTTCTGTTTTGATATGGGGGGGACAACCGCCAAGTCCTGCCTGATTCAAAAAGGGGTTGCCGGTGTCGTACCGACTTTCGAGGTTGGCCGAGTCCAGAGGTTCATGAAAGGGAGCGGCCTGACCATTCAAGTTCCTGTGGTTGATTTGATGGAGATCGGAGCAGGAGGCGGCAGTATTGCCAAGGTAAGCAGAATGGGGACACTCCAGGTGGGGCCGGAAAGCTCGGGAGCAGATCCCGGACCAATCTGTTACGGAATAGGAGGGACGGACCCCTGTGTCACCGATGCTGATCTCTTATTGGGCTATCTCGATGAAAACTACTTCTTGGGCGGTGAAATGAAGCTCAACAAGGAGGCAGCCAGACGTGGCGTCGACGAAAGGATTGCCAAACCTTTAGGGGTCTCATTTATCCAGGCCGTATGGGGAATCCACGATCTCATCAATGAAACCATGGCCGCAGCAGCGAAGACGCATACTGCCGAAAAGGGTGGAAATCCCAGGATCGTGACGATTGTGGCTTTCGGAGGAGCGGGGCCAGTCCATGCGTATGGTTTGTGCAAGAAATTGGGAGCGCCTCGTTTACTCGTTCCACCAAATGCCGGAGTAGGTTCGGCTCTCGGCTTCTTCACTGCCCCTCGAGCCTTTGACCTTCTCAGGAGTCACAAGGTTTCCCTGGGGGCCGCCGATTTTAATGAAATTGAAAAGATTTTTAGGGAGCTGGAAGCGGAGGCAACAAGAATCTTAAAGAAAGAAGCCACAGAAAAAGATATCAAAATCGAAAGGTCCCTGGATATGCGTTTTGTCGGCCAGGGATCAGAGACCAATGTGCCCCTCGCCGAGAGAGACTTCACAAAGATGAAGAGGGAAGGAGTTCGGCGACGCTTTGATGAAGTCTATGAGAAGCTATACGGAAGGACCTATCCTGACTCGGAAGTGGAGTTTATTAATTTCAAGGTCAGGGCGAGTCTTCCAGAACGGCTGATTCAATTTCCAAAACTTGAAAAAAAGGGGAAATCTCTTGATCGGGCGATCAAGGGGAAACGCAAGGCTTACTCCCCTATGGCGAGGGATTTCATTCCCTATACTGTCTACGATCGATATAATCTCTTTTCGAAGGCAAGGTTTAAAGGCCCTGCGATCATTGAGGAGAAGGAGTCGACGGTTATTGTTGGCGAGGACGCCTCGGTTTCAGTAGATGATTTTGGATTTCTATGGATTGATATTTCGAAGACACCCGAGCCTGTTCCCTTACGGCGAGGTCAAAAACTTCGCACCGCATCAACGAGGGCCAAACCCAAGACCTCAGCCCGGGGAAAATCGAAGCGTTGATTTTAAATAGGGTATCGAGAGAAAAATCTTTTCAGGCTGCTCAAAAATGCGGAGATGCAAGGCTCTCGAAATCATGAGGAGTGAGGTGTACTAAACAGTACTCCGCAACGACTTGCCCTGTTAGAGAGAACCTTGATTTGTCTTGCAGCCATTTGAGAGCTGATATTCTTTCTGGTTCTCTCCAAAATATAGCTGCTTATCTAACAGGGCGAGGATGAGAGAAACGCCGCAGATAGGCGTTTTTCAGAAGCCCGACAGGAGGCATGAAGATGGGACGAAGAAGACGCATCTTTGACCCTATCACATTAGAAATACTCTGGCGAAGATTGATCTCCATTGTGGATGAATCAGATAGCTCCGTTGCCCGGACAGCTTTTTCAAGCCTGCTGAGAGATGCTCATGACTATACCTGCATGTTCACGGACCAGAAGGGTCGGGAGTTGGCCCAGGGATCCTTTGCAACACCTGGCCAATCTGGAGCGATGGCATTGGGAATCAAAAATCTCGTAACCAAACTTCCTTTGAAAACTTACAAACCCGGCGATATATTCATCACCAATGATCCTTGGGCTCTGGCGGGCCATCTGAATGATGTCTGTGTGATGAGTCCTATATTCTATAAAAATAAAGTGGTGGCTTTCACTGCCTGCGTTTTTCATCATTCGGATATCGGGGGTCGCGTCTCTTCAGACAACCATGATGTCTTTGAGGAAGGACTCTTCATCCCCCTCGTGAAGCTCTACGAGGGAGGGGTGCTCAATCAGTCTGTGATGGATATGATCCGTTGGAATGTCCGGACACCTGATGAGGTGGTCGGAGACATCCGCTCCCAGATTGCAGCCAATCATGTCTGCTCGGAGAAGATATGCCAGATGCTCAGGGAAAATAATTTAGAGAATCTGGATGATCTTGCAGATCAGATTATTAGCCGCACAGAAAAAAGTATGAGAGAGGAGATTGAGAAGATCCCGGACGGCATCTACCGCGCGGAAGGCATCATAGAACAGATGAAGGGGCAACAGGATGTGGTGATTAAAGCAGCCGTTGAGATTAAGGGGGGCGGTATCACTGTGGACCTCGATGGGTCTTCCCCCCAGGTCAATTGGGGTGGCAACGTGGTCTATAACTTCACTTATGCCTATGTATTCATGGCGATAAAGAGCATGTTTGGACCGGATATACCGAACAATGATGGCTGTGCAGAACCCGTTAAACTGAAAGCACCCGAAGGTACTGTTGTGCACTGTAAATTCCCTGCAGCCGTCGCAGCGCGGCTCGTGATCGGGCATTACATCACCGAGATCATATACAGAGCGCTCTCTGGAGTCGCACCCAGCAAGGTGATTGCAGCAAGCGGTGGCACGCCTGCTCAGATGAATGTGTTCTACGGAAAGAGGAATGATGGAAGGCCATGGCATTCCGTGATCATCCGGGGGGGTGGAATGGGGGCGAGCTCCGCCAGCGATGGGAATTACGTCTACATCTTCCCTGCGAATGGTGCGAATACGCCTATTGAGATATTCGAAAGCGACACTCCTCTCATTGTTGAAAACAGAGGGCTCCTTGCCGATTCGGGCGGCCCAGGCAGGATGAGGGGAGGGATTGGGCAAAGAGAAGTCTTTAGGGTGCCCGATGATAAGTATGCCCCTCTTCCCCCCGTAAACTTGGGAATACAGGCAGGAAGGCACATCCATCCTCCGGAAGGACTCTTCGGCGGCAACCCCGGATCCAAAGCACAGTTTCTAGTAAACGGAGTATCTGGAAATCCTTTCGGATTAACTCAGTTAAAACCAGGCGATGTCGTGACCATCGATGCCGCCGGCGGAGGAGGCTGTGGAAATGCGCTGGAACGTGACCCCGAAAGGGTAGAGAGCGATGTGATGGAAGGTTATGTGAGTCTTGAAAAGGCCAGGGAAGATTACGGGGTCATTATTGATCCCAAGACGATGAAGGTTGACGAAGAAGCAACCAGGAAGGTAAGGAATACACTGAGGAAGGCTAGTTGAGTTGCTGAGTTTGGAGTTAAGACTTCGGAGACGCAAAAGTATACACGGTGGACACCAACTAAACATGACGACATAAATCTGGTATAATTTGTCATTCCGGGCTTGACCCGGAATCCAGTGTTTTGCTAGATTCCCGCTTTCGCGGGAATGACGTGCGCTGTTGTGATTAACGAAGCTGTGGATAAATACTCTGAACATTCAGTGGGTGGTTCATCATCTTAAAAAATATATGAATTCATAGAAAATTGAAGTATCGTAGCGGGGGGATAGCCTATGGGACGGACCTTCATGCCGAGAATCAGAACAGAGAGGGAATTGAAGCGAATTCAATTGGAGGGACTTCAATGGACAGTGAACCATGTCTATAAAAATTCCGAATTTTATCGGAACCGATTCGATGAGGCCGGAGTGAAGCCGACACATATCAAATCACTGAAAGACATCTCGAAACTTCCCTTTACAACAGCAAAAGATCTCCAGGAAGGATATCCCTTTCCTTTAAGATCAACCCCTTTTGAAAAAATTGTTCGAATCCATGCCTCTTCTGGAACGACCGGGAAACGAAAAGTTCTTTGCTACACCCAGAAGGATATTAATGATTGGGCCAATATGTTCGCCCGCTGTTATGAAATGGCTGATTTAACTACTAAAGACAAAGTCCAAATCGCCGTGGGGTATGGAGTCTGGACAGCCGGTGTAGGGTTTCAACTTGGGTGCGAACGATTCGGTGCTTTGGCCATTCCTATCGGTCCTGGAAATATTGATATGCAGTGTCAGTTCTTGATGGATTTTCAGGCCACTGTGCTTTGCGCTACAGCTTCTATGGCCATCCTCATGGGAGAAGAAGTTCAAAAGAGAGGTCTAAGGGATAAAATCGCGTTGAAAAAAGTCATCATGGGTTCTGAGCGTTCAAGCGATGCCCAGAGAAAGAAGATGAAAGAACTCCTTGGCGTCGACCACGTCTTCGATATCCCGGGTCTGACCGAACTTTATGGCCCTGGCACAGGTCTCGATTGTATCTATCATGAAGGCATCCATTACTGGGCAGACTATTACATCCTCGAACTTCTCTATCCTGAAACACTTCAACCCGTTCCTCTGGGAGAGATCGGTGAGATGGTGATTACGACTCTTAGGAAAGAGGCTGCACCTCTTGTCCGGTACCGGACCAGAGACCTCACCAAACTCATTCCCAAACGATGTTCCTGCGGTTCTATCCTTCCGATGCATGACCGATTATTGGGCCGTTCAGACGATATGTTTATCATCAGGGCAGTCAACGTCTACCCCGGTCAAATTGATCATATCCTTTCCAGCATAAAGGGTGTGGGCAGTGAGTACCAGATCCACCTTAATCGGAAAGAGGATGGTAAGGATTATATGACAATTAAGGTGGAAAGGGCGGAAGGGGACAATCCAGGAGAAGACCCAACCTTAGCCAGCACCATTGAAGAAGAGATTAAAAAACAGATTCTCGTGAGCGGCAAGGTTGAGATCGTTAACTATGGGGTTCTTCCGAGATCGGAGCGAAAGAGCAGACGGGTCTTCGATAACCGGGGAATCTGAATCGAATGCAGAATGGTGAATGTGGAATGCAGGATTAAGAGCTCTGGCACTGGGATCCTCGAACGCTTGAGCCCACAATAGATTTTTTTGGAGGAGGATGATGATTCCACAAATAAAGAAAATCCTTTATGCTACCGACTTGAGCAAAAACTCTGCCTACGCATTTCGATATGCCATGAATTTGGCAGAAAAATATGATGCGGAGATTGTCGTCTTGCATGTGATTGAACCCATTCCACCGATGGTGAAGCATTATGTCAAGGGATTTGTGGATGAAATCAATTGGGAGGAAAAAGTCAAATATCAACAGGAGATGGCGATAGAACGAATTAAGAAACGCTTGGAGGAATTTTGTAAAAGGGAAACTCAAGATGCCCCACAATGTCTTGCATTAGTTTCGACCATCCTTGTCCGTCCAGGCCATCCTGTTGAAGAGATATTAAAGGCGGCAGATGAAGAGCAGTGCGATATGATTATCCTCGGAACACATGGAAAAGGATTCTTGAAACAAACCTTTCTAGGGAGTGTGGCCCGCTCGGTATTGGATCGAGCCAGAAAACCGGTTTTTATCATTCCGATCCCGCATGAAGAAACCGGTGTAACCATGGGAGATATCTGATGTCTTTAAAATCAGAAGAAGGGGGTGACAGGACTCAAAAAAACTTGACAGCAGGCTGGAATCTTGTATACAGTATACGGAAATTGCTTTTAGATCTAAAAAGGAGGTCTACATAAAATGAAGCAAAAGGGTATAACCATCACGGTAATAGTAGCATTCTTATTGGGGATCAGTTTATTGTCTGCCCCTAGCCAAGCTCAGATCAAATTGACTTATGCAAACTTTCCCCCAGCTCCAACTTTCCCATGTGTCCAAATGGAGGAATGGAAAAAAGAGGTAGAAAAAAGGACCGGCGGAAAGGTGGCCATACAAACCTTCCCCGGTAGCACTCTGCTCAACCCAAAAAACATGTTCGAAGGGGTCATCTCCGGGACAGCTGATATTGGTTGCCTGGCGATGAGTTACCAACCAGGTCGTTTCCCTGTCTCAGAGGCGATTGACCAACCTGTTGGATTTTCGAGTGCAAAAGCTGCAAGCCTTGCTCTTTATGATCTTATCGAAAAATATAACCCAAAAGAATTTGGGCAGGTAAAGATCATCACCCTGTTCACATGCCCGCCCGCAAATATCATGACCATTAAGCCCGTGAAATCTCTTAAGGATTTAAAAGGACTGGAATTGAGGGTGGGAGGGACTCAAGCAGACATCATCAAAAATTTGGGTGGCATTCCGGTCGCCATGCCACAATCTGATACACCCGAGGCACTCCAGAAAGGTACAGTGAAGGGCCATGTTTCCTCAATGGAAGTCCTCAAAGACTTTAACTATGCTGCCTATACACCGAATGCAACGATTACGAACCTCTGGGTTGTCACCTTTGGCGTCGTGATGAATAAAGATAAATGGAACTCACTGCCCGCCGATGTGAAAAAAGTAATAGATGGCATGCGAAAGGAGTGGGCGCTCTGGACAGGGAACTATGTTGATAATCATGTCCTGGAGTCGCTCAAATGGTCAAAGGAGAAATATAACCTTCAGATCTTTGAACTTCCTGCCAGTGAGAAAGCAGAGGTACCCAAACTCATTAAACCCCTTATCGATAGCTATGTTGAGAGGGTCACGAAAGCCGGGTTACCGGGTGCCCAGATCATGAAAGATGTCTACGCGTTGGAGGACAGGTACGAAAAGCAGTACAAGTAATGAACCATAGGGTGCGTGGGAATTTCCCAGGCACCCTATTTATTGCGATGGATGGGGGAAGAGAATGAATTATCTCGAGAAGATAAATCATTTCCTGAACAAGATCCTTATGTTTGTGGGCAGTGTCGCTGTACTCCTCCTCATGTCCATTGCAACTGTGAATGCGTTTTTGAGAGTCCCCTTTATTAAGGCGACTTGGCGAGGGGCTTATGAAACAGTAGGGTTTTTGGGAGCCATCGTCATTGCTTTTGCACTCGGTTACACCCAGAAAAGGAAAGACCATATCGTTGTCGACATATTGACAGAAAAGTTCCCGAAACGGGTCAATCGGGTTCTCGATGGGATCAATTACTTTATTACGACGATTTTCTTTGCTATCGTATCCTGGCAGGTATTCGCCTGGGGATTAAAGATATCGAAATCAGGAGAAGTTTCGGAAACATTGAAGATCGTCTTCCATCCCTTTATCTATAGTGTCGCATTTGGATTCGCAGTCTTCTCCCTCACACTCATTATTGATTTCCTTAAGAACTTAAAGAGCAAGGAGGACTAAACAACAGGTGGAAGGACCGATCGTTGGAGTTTATGGAATTCTTTTCATGTTTGTTGTTCTCTTCTTCCTCAGGATACCTGTCGGCTTTACGATGGCATTGGTTGGGTTTTTAGGATTCAGTTATGTCGCCGGTTTTAATGCAGCCCTGGGAATGATCGGCACCGATATGTGGAATATCTTCTCGAATTATGGCCTGACGGTCATCCCCATGTTCATCCTGGTGGGAGAATTTGCTCATTACGGAGGATATAATAATACGCTGTATTTTACAACCTACAAATGGTTTGGCCATTATCGGGGAGGGTTAGCCATCACCACGATCATGGCCTGTGCAGCCTTTTCAGCCATCAGCGGTTCAAATACGGCAACGGCTGCAACCATGAGTTCCGTGGCCCTCCCAGAAATGAAAAAGTATAACTACCATCCGATGCTCAGTGCAGGGTCGGTGGTGGCTGGCTCTACACTCGGGGTCATGATTCCTCCGAGTATTGTGCTGGTCGTTTATGCAATCTACACAGGCCAATCCATTGGTAAACTATTTTTCGGGAATATCATCCCCAGTGCCATACTTACTATCTTAATCGCAGCTACCGTAATATACATCTGTTATCGACATCCGGACTGGGGTCCCAAGGGGCCCAAAAGTACTTGGAAAGAAAGATGGCGGGCCCTTCCCGATGCGATCGATATCGTCATTCTATTTCTTATCATTATGGTTGCCCTTTTTACAGGATTGGTCACCGCGACAGAGGCTGCGGCAGCAAGCAGCGCGGTGGGTTTGATTATCTGTATTATAAGAAAAAAACTGAGCTGGAAGGGATTTGTTGCTTCCTGTGTTGACACGCTTCGTATTTCTTGTCTGGTTTTTATGATCGTGGCGGGAGCGACGATTTTTGGCCGTTTTCTTGCTGTGACCCGATTACCCTTTGAGGCAGCATCATGGATCAGTACTCTTCCGTTGCCGAATTGGATGTTACTCTGGATCATCCTACTCTGCTATATGATCGGCGGTTGTGTGATGGATGCCCTTGCCTTTCTCTTAATTTCACTTCCGATTTTTTACCCCATTGTTCAAAAAATGGGTTACGACCCTATCTGGTATGGACAGATTATTACGATCACCACAACCATGGGAGCTCTCATGCCCCCCATCGGAATCTGCTGCTATGTCGTTGCCGGGATGGCTAAGGATATTCCCATCGGAACTGTCTTCAGGGGTGCCGTATACTATATCCCTACTTACATCATTGCTAATATTCTGCTGTGTCTCTCTCCCTACTGGACCGTTTTGGTTTTATCGGATCTTGTGAAATAAAATTGCCCTTACCCTCACCTCCTCTCCGGGAGAGAGAAACGGAACGGGGGCACTGGAGGCTTCTATGAAAGAGTTTGAATATTTCAAGCCAAAGACCCTTGAGGAAGGCCTCACCCTTTTTGCGAAATACGGTGGAAAAGCAAAATGGATTGCAGGCGGAACAGATGTCATCGTCATGATCAAGCAGAAGACGATGGTTCCCGATGTCCTCATCTCTCTTCGAGGGATTCCAGGTCTTGACCAGATTAAGTTCAACGGTTCCTTAAACATTGGGCCGATGGTCACACACCGGGCGATTGAGAAATCTGAGATAATCAGAAAGAATTTCTCTGCCCTGGCCGATGCCGTCGATTATCTCGGCTCCGTCCAGATCCGTAATGTAGCGACCATTGGCGGTAACATCTGTACGGCGGCCCCTTCAGCAGATACGGTCACTCCCCTTTTGGTTCTCGGAACCCAGGTCAAGATCACGAGCCGCAACGAAGAGAGAATTCTTCCCATTGAAGAGTTCTTTAAAGGGCCGGGGGAGACTGTATTGAAGCCAGGGGAATTGGTTAGGGACATCATCATTCCAAAACCTCTACCCAATACTGGTTCTGCATACTATAAGCTTCAGAGGCGCCTCGCTTTAGACCTTCCCATCTTAGGGGTCTCTGTTCTTCTTTCACTGGATAAAGACAGAGTGAGCTGCTCGGACATGCTTTGTACAGCCTCCCCTATTTCATCCATCCTCCATAAGATGGAAGAAGATCAAATCGTCTGTAAGGAAGTGAGGATTGCTTTAGGAGTGGCGGCACCAACGCCGCTGAGGGCGATGAAAGCAGAAAGCCTGCTAAGGGGCAAAAAGCTAAGCGATGAACTCTTAGAGGAAACGGCAGAAGCCGCCGCTAAAGAAGCTCAGCCCAGGGACAGCATTCGAAGCGAGGCCTGGTACCGCAGGGACATGATCAAGGTCTTGGTGAAGCGGATGGTAATGAAATCGATTGAGAGAGTAGTCCAGCCTGAAGCGACTGTTTTCCCTGAAAGGCTATGGTAAGTAGCGCCCCCATTTATTGGGGGCGAATAATATCCGTCGGCAATAAATGCCGACGCTACAAGATGTCGAGGAGAATGCAGCGATGAAACAGATCGTCATCTTTAATCTAAATGGAGAATCGGTTGAGGTCGAGATCGAACCTCATCTCACCCTCTTGCAATTGCTGAGGGACAAATTGGGACTCACGGGAACAAAAGAAGGGTGCGGCATGGGCGAATGCGGTGCCTGTACGGTGCTTTTGGACGGAAAAACGGTCAATTCCTGTATCTTTCCTGCCATGGAAGTCGATGGAAAAAGTGTGACCACCATCGAAGGTCTGACCGATGCCCAGGGTAATCTCCATCCTATCCAGAAGGCTTTCATCGAATACGGGGCCATCCAATGCGGTTTCTGTACACCCGGAATGGTGCTTTCTGCCAAGGCCCTCCTGGATGAGAATCCTAAACCGACCGAGGAAGAGATTCGCGGCGGGATTGCCGGAAATCTTTGTCGTTGTACCGGTTATCTGCAGATCATTCAGGCGATCAAAGCAGCCAGTGAGGGAATGTGAAGCAATGTCAAATATCAAAGCCCGCACGAAGTGATGAACCGAAGGTGAATCAAGTTCAAATGAAGCTCAAAATCCAAAATATATAAAGAGATTTCTTGGCATTTAGTCATTTGTTATTGATTTGACATTTGAATTTTGAAATTTGAAATTTCGATTTTGATTGGAGGTTATGATGGAAGAGTTTATCAACGTTGGGAAGCGAATCCCAAAGTTGGACGCAGAGGAGAAAGTCACGGGGAAGGCGATCTATATTCACGATCTGAAGGTTCCTGGGATGCTTCACGGGAAAATTCTCTACAGCCCCCATCCCCATGCGAAGATCCTAAGCATTGATACCTCCAAAGCAGAGAAACTTCCCGGGGTGAAGGCTGTTTTAACAGGTTACAATATTCCTCCCATCAAATTTGGTGTTTATAAAGACAATGTCCCGCTCAAGGCCAAAAAAGTCTGCTCCATGAGGGATGAGGTTGCTGCCGTGGCTGCCACAGACCCTGATATCGCTGAGGAAGCACTTAATCTCATCAAGGTCGAATATGAAATTCTTCCTGCCCTATTCGACCCTGAAGAGGCCATGAAGGAAGGTGCAGCTCTCATCCATGAGGAACATGTAGGCGGTAAGGAGAAAAAACCGACCAATGTTCTTAATCTTCCCTGGAGACTTATTGCAGGAGATGTAGATGAGGCAAGAAAAAACTCTGCCTATGTCGCAGAAGACCGCTTCAAAGTGACCTGGGTTGCCCACTGCTGTTTGGGAACGAGTGGATGCTTAGCACAATTCGACATGAAAAACAATCTCACCATATACAGCATTACTCAGATTCCATCCCTGGCCCAGAAAGATTACGTGGACGCCCTCGCTGCCATGGGCTTGAAGGATAAAAAGGTTCGAGTGATCAA
>JBAVGF010000322.1:0-10881 GCA_049684675.1 Thermodesulfobacteriota bacterium
GGTGGTTTTTATGGGCTGAAGAACTCCACTACGGTGAAAGCACTGCTCGAGGAATATGTGAAGAATGGCGGGACACTGGTGTTGTTCACTCAACAGCATGGATATGATTGGGATCTCTTGCCTGCTCCCATCAATCCAGAAACCGGTGAGAGAACATCTGTTACGGGCTACGGTTATCAAGAGGACCAGAGCTGTCAGTTTAACTCAGTTTACATAGATACCTACCATCCAATGCTCTCAGTGTTTTCAACATCCACAGCCAATATTGGGGTAGACGGCTACTTTTCATCCTACCCGGATAACACCACGATTCTTCTCAGAAGGGTTTCCAATGGGCAACCTGCAATGATCATGTATCCTTATGGTAATGGCTTTGTCGTTGCCAGTACGATGTATACGGATTTTGCCTTTACTCATAATCAGACAAACCAGACAGAAATGAACTTTATACAGAACATCATATCGTGGGCGAAAAAACCTGAGAGCATTATTGAGGTTAGACCGGGGCAGGCGGTTAATTTAGATATTGATGTATCCAATTTTACCGATATAAATGCAGCTTCGATAAAACTTACTATCCTTGACCCGAGTAGAAAGATTGTAAGTGAGCAGACTCAAAGCATAACCGTTGCCGCAGGCCAATCTGCTACGACCCCCGCCACCTACACAACCGCTCCAAGTTCCACTTTGGGAATTTATCATATTGATTACATCCTTTACGATTCTTCGGGCACAATTATCCAACCTCAGGCAGAGACTGATTCTGGGCGGTTTGTGGTGAGCAATCCGCCATCTAGCGAATATCAACCCGTTGATCTATCGTATTCTGTCAATACGCCCAGAGAAGAATTTCTGCTCGGGCAACCCGTCCCTTTTACGGTAACCATTTGGAATAACTCTAATGCAGATAAGAAGTTAAGAATGTATTGGGATTTATCGCATTTACAAGCTTCATACTTGGGGGAGGTGACAGTCGCAGCCCATGGGACGCTGTCTGGAACCTATACTGTAAATTTGCCAAGGTATTCAACTGCTGTAAGATTATGGGTCCACTTCTTTGAAGAGAAAGGAACTCCTGTGATCATGCCGAGTTATGTTGGCCATGGGGAGACCTGGCCATATGTTGGTTCCTGCAGCAAAGGTATGAACATTATCTATCCATCTATTAGTGCCACTATTACCATGGATAAGGATTCCTATGCAAAAGGCGAAACCCCTGTTATCAATACATCTTTTAGGAATGGGATTTCTGCGAGTTATCAGACGAATGCAAAAATAACTATTATGGATCCCAAGAATGCGGTAGTGTTCGAGGATACAAGAGCAATAGATCTTTCAGCCGGCGGAACCACTTCCTTTACTAGTAATTTTGGTTTATCATCTAGCTCTTTGATGGGCACCTATATTGTTACGGCAGAGGCGTCATCTCAGAATGATCTTGGTTTCTTCTCGTTAGCCTCAACAAGGTTCGAATTACCCCAGAGCCATATTTCAGCTCAGCCAAATCTGCCCTCTGTTTTTGACCAAGGCACCAACACAATCGCTTTTACTATTATGAACACAGGTAAAATAAACGTATCATCAGGAACCCTTGATTCAATCCTGAAGGCTCCGGATGGGAGTATTGTATGTTCTGGGAGCCAACCTTTTAGCATCGCTGTCGGGGAGAGCAAGACGCTGGATATTCCCATATCCATTCCCTCTCTTAATTTGGGAAGTTACGTTCTGACCTACAGCCAATCGGATGAGACAAGGGCGGGGAAGCTTACAAGTATAACCATTCCAAATTCCATTAAGATAGATAATCTTAGTATCGACAAACCATCGTGTAAGATTAGAGACACAGTAAACCTGTCCCTGGATATAGCAAACACCGGTAAATTCAATTGGGAGAATATATCGTTGACAGTTTCAGCCCCCGATGTCAATTTTACCGATACAAAAACTGTTTCGTTAGCGGCAACCTCCAACACCACATCATTCAATTATTCAATACCCATTCCAGAGACCATTTCAGCGGGTTGGCATGATGTGAATGTAGTAATAACCATTCCCGGAGGTGGTCCAGTAAGTAAGAATACAGGAGTATTTGTTCCTGAATCGTCCTTATCTATTAAGTATCAAGGAACAGCCACATTATCAGCTGGTGATACCTTAGAAGTGGCTGTCGAGAACACGGGTGGGCTAGACACCAATTATAATTCCAATATTTATCTCTTAGATAAAGGTGGCTGGTGGATAGACTCAAAAAGTGTAAGCGGCTCCATACAAGCAGCTGGTCAAACGTCTCTCTCCTATACTTTGCCGGGTCAATTAACGGAAGGTCCGTACCAAATAGGAGTGGATGCTACGGATGTCAAAACCAGTAAAACAACTTCCTACTATTCTCCTCCTCTAAATATCACTGGCCTAAAAGGCGGGTTGTCAGTCAAAACCGATAAAGATATCTATTTCTCGAATGAAGAGACTACAATCTTATCAACCATCGTCAATCAAGGAAAAGCGATGGTGGATGGGAACCTCCATTTGGAGATAGTATGTGCAGAATCAGCTGTTTCTCCTTCGCCTCCGGATGGACTTCAATCTTTTCATATTTATACAATGGATAGCCCGGAGCAGTGGACAGAGCATGGGGTCCTCCACTTCCCTCCTTATTATTACCGTCAGGAGCTTCCCCTGCCCATTTCACCAGACCAAGGGGGGGAAAATGCTTCTATGATAATCCAGCACGAAGGCGCTCAGCTTGCGTTTATTGATTATGTTGCCTTAAAGGACGGTAATGGAAACCTTTACGTCCCTTATCTTGTTTCTGTCAATGAACATGACATTACTGCAGAGGCTCAGGCTCAAGATGGGATTTCGGCTGAGGTGACAGGAGGTTATGTATTTGCTTACTGGAATAATTTATCTTCAGGGATTTCCTATAATTTGGTGATGACTGCCTGGGAGGCGAGTTCATGTGGAATTGTTTGGGAGACTGACACAGCGATGAATCAGGGCTCTGGGATAACTCAAGACCTTAATATATCAGCAGGAATTCTTGGACAGGCAGGCAAATTCTATCTTAGAGGAGAGTTAACCAACAGCCTTGGGCAGAGTCTTGGCACATCGTATTACCCATTCTACATCATCGATGGGGATACGGCTCTATCATTTAATACAGACAAAAGAATTCATAGACCCGGTGAGACAGTAACGATTACAGGAAAGATAGAGAACCGGGCGCCTATTACGGCAGAAGATTTGATATTTTCGCTAATCTCAAGCCAAGGCGGACAAAGCCCTCAAGTAATCTCAACGGAAACGCTTAACCTTCCCAGCGGTGGAGTCTATCCTTTCAGCATCACAACTACAGCTGGAAGCGACGAAGGGGCAGTAACCCTTTTAGGAAATGTGAAACAGAACAACCAGACGTTGATATCGATCACGGATCAGTACGAAATAGCAAAACCTTATGCATCTGCCTATGTGTATATGCCTGAAATAACGGGGAACGAACCATTTACTATTGAAGTGGATTTATACAACGATGGAAAAGTGGATGCGACAGTGCAGTTCGGAATTCAGAGCCTAGAGTTCGGAGATTCGCAAACGGTCACTATACCGCCGGGAGAGATGAAAATTCTCTACTACAGCCAGCAGATATCGAAGAATGTAACCTATACCTTTACTTTTGGCGGGGATTACGAGGAGACTCTTACGCAAACTGTATCTTATGGTCTTGGGGCATCGGTACAGTTCGGAACGGAAATTCCGAAAGTGCTTCCTGAAGGAAGTGTTTCTGTGCCAGTGATACTTACCAACACAGGACAGTTGGCTGAAAGCCTTGAGGTGGTCTATCAGCTCACGAATCAAAATTCGCAACCTACAAGGGTTACCAAGACCTACTATCTGACAAAAGGCTCAAACATAACCTATACTCTTCATTTTAACCTTATAGAAGGAGACTACCAAATCACTGCAAGCAGCCAGAAGCCGGATGCCTCTGCGCAGGCGGGCTTCTCAGTCAGAAAAGAAAATCAGGCACAAATGGCGGTTTCATTAGGCACCCAGACTGACGGATGGCTTCCCGTCAATATCAATCTAACTAACCTTGGATTCAATGAAATCAGTGGCAGTGTGAATGTTAGTGTCAGCCCTTCGACAGGCTCAGTGCAGACAGTATGGAATGGAGAGGAACCGCTTTCTCAACTTTCACCTCAAAGCTCTCAACTCATAACTCTTAACATCAACCCCTCGGCCATTGAACCAGGTAACTACAATCTGCAAGTACAACTCCTCAACAACAGCAATCAGCTCATAGCCGTTCGGAGTTTGGAGTTTGGAGCTCAGGGTGCGACCTTTCAGATGACGCAACTACCTCCGTACCAGATATTTATGGCGGGGCAGGAGGCAACATTCGTATTCAGAGTTAGGAACATTGGCGATCAGGAAGGTTCATTTGATCTGAGATTTAAGGCTTATGATCTGATTGATTCCACGCAAAAAGAATGGCTTAAACCTGGCGAAGAGAAGCCGATTAGCTTTAGTTTCCTCTTACCTGAGGACTTAGAGGAGAAAGACTATTTTGCAGACTATGAGCTGAAAGCTTCAGTGGTTGCCGGACTATCCAAAGGACAGGTCAAATACCATCTTGCCGGGATCAGCCTCAATGTCAATGCCTCCCTTCACAAACCCTATTACAATGAGGGCGAGATAGCCCATCTGACGATCAACATCCAATCACCAAATTCCAGCCCACAAAACCTCTTTGCGAGGGTAAACTATGCCGGATATGAACCCCAACAGACATTCACGTTGAATGGCAACCAGGTCCTTATATTCGATGTTCCTTTACCTAAGATTACGGGTGAAAAACTCTTCTACGGGATCTATCACGAGGGAGGTCGTTCGATTCATCTAAACTCCCTCTATATTCATAAGGCAGGGGATGTAATTACCATCACGACTGATAAGCAGGTTTACAATCCTGGTGAAACTGTAGCCGTGTCCGTGTCCGGAAATGCAAGTGGTAATATGACCTTATCCGGGCCAGGAGGATATACTGAAACGTTTATATTTACAGGTTTAGCCACAAAGAGTTTTACTTTACCGGCTACGGTCGCTGCAGGAACCTACTTCATTAATGCTCAACTATCAATTCTGAACTCCGAACTCGTAACTGCTGTTTATCCTTTCGACGTAGCAGGGATTCAGATGAAGGTTCTCGAATGTAACAATGACAAAGGCAAATATGCCTCTTCTGATACCATCACCACGAGCCTTACCATCTCAAGCAACACCACCATGCCAGCCATCCTCAAGGCCTGGATCGTTGACCCAACAGGGCAATATACAACTGTCGGAGAGCAAAGTATCAGCCTTTCTTCTTCCGAGAATTCACTTGCTACTCAGCTCTCACCACTCAGCACTTCCGTATCCGGTATCCACCGCCTTGTCTATGGGATCTATGGCCCTGAAAACTTGCTCCTTTGTTCAGGAAGTGAGGCCTTTGATGTGGGCGATGCCGTACTCATGGGGATCTCAACAGACAAGAGAGACTATCCGACCAATACAGAACCAGTGACTGTTGCAGCGAGCCTCTATGGATCGGTTAGTGCCGACCTTCAGCTTGAGCTTGATGGCAGTGTTGTAAAAACTGAGTCCGTCTCACTCAATGGATTCACACCCTATGCGACCCAACTTCAAAACATCATTCCAGGGCCTCATACCCTGAAGGGAACTTTGACCGCAGGAGGACTGAAGAGCACAAAGGAGGCCAGTTTTACCTATGCCCTGGCTTTTATGCCCAAGCCGCAAATTTCAGCTTCACCTGCCTATATCGACTTTGGCAGCATCAGTCTCGGCAACACATCCACTCAGACCATCACCCTTTCCAGTACAGGCAACGTGGACTTAGTGATAGGAACGATCGCACTATCAGGGACAAACCAGGGAAAATTCAGCATACAAAACGATAACTGTTCAGGAAGAACCGTCGCGCCATCGGGGAACTGTGCTCTGGATATTTTCTTCTCCCCCACTTCTCTTGGGGCGAAATCCGCTTCTCTCTCCATTCCCTCCAATGCCACTGACACGCCAACACTCTTTCTGTCGCTGGGTGGAGCAGGTGCAACAACCTTGAATGTATCGATCAATCCAAGTGGTAGCGGTAAAGTCACAGGCACAGGTATCGACTGCCCAGGAGATTGTACAGAAAGCTTCTCCACCTCAGGTGCATCCATCCAACTCGCTGTAACACCGGCAGAAGGCTACCGATTTGTAAACTGGACGGGGAATATCAGTCAGGTGGAAAACCCCGTGACCGTGAATATGGGCACTGATGAAAATGTGACTGCCAACTTTGCGATCAATACTTACGCAATCACCTCTACCGCAGGGTTAGGTGGCGTCATTTCTCCATCAGGTTCCGTCACAGTGAATTACGGAGGAAGCCAGGCCTTCACCATCACCCCAAATATAATCTATCACGTAGCAGATGTGAAAATAGATGGAGTATCCGTAGGGGCTGTTCTTGCCTATACATTTAGCAATATGACATCAGATCATGCGATAGAGGTCATTTTTGCGATCAACCAATACACAATTACTGCGACCTCGGGATCAAATGGAGCCATCTCACCCTTAGGGACATTAATAGTGAATTATGGCGGCAGGCAGACCTTCACCATCACACCAAATGATGGTTATCATGTAGCGGATGTGAAAGTAGATGGAGGATCGGTGTGTGCAGTGACAACCTTTACATTTGACAATGTAACCTCCAATCATACAATAGAAGTGACCTTTGAGATCGATAACAGTGTTCCTGTTGCCGATGCGGGTCTTGATCAAAATGTGGTTACCGGTCAAGCTGCTACCTTAAATGGAAGCAAAAGCTTTGATCCTGAAGGGGCTATGATCACCTTCCTCTGGACATTTGTGGAGGTCCCTGCAGGAAGCAATGTGACCAATGCCTCCCTTTCTGACGTAACCAGTGCTAAGCCGCAATTTACACCCGATGTGAATGGAACCTACAGGCTTCAACTGATTGTCAACGACGGGGCATTGAACAGCGTTCCGGATGAAGTGATCCTCAATGCCACCACTCCAAATGTGCCGCCCAATGCCAATGCAGGACCTGACCAGAATGTATTTACGGGGACTGCTGTGCAGCTCGATGGCAGCAGGAGCAGCGATCCTGATAATGGCCCACTGCCTCTCAGCTATCTCTGGAGCTTTGCGACAAAACCCGCTGGAAGCCTGCTAACGGATAGCCACATTGCGAACAGGAACATGCCTAATGCCAGCTTTGTCCCGGATGTCGACGGCCTCTATGAACTCACGTTAACCGTAAACGATGGTAATCTCTCCTCAGAGGATACGGTACGAATCATGGCGACCACTCCCAATGTCCCGCCCAACGCGAATGCAGGGGCAGATATGACCGTTCATTTGGGAGATACGGCAGTACTTGACGGTTCAGCAAGCAATGACCCGGATCATGGCCCACAACCCCTTACCTACCTCTGGAGCTTTGTGGCGGTACCTACGGGAAGTCAGCTTACCAACGGGGCCATTTCAGGGGCAAACACGGTATCTCCTTCATTTACACCGGATGTCGTAGGAACCTATGTCTTACAACTCATGGTATTTGATGGAAAAGATGCGGGATTTGACAATGTGGCTGTGACAGCTGGCATGAAACAACTGGCGACACTGGGTCCAGTGAAGGTCTGGCTCGGGTTGAAGAACAGCGATGACCAAGGGACCTATTTTGATCTCAAGGTGGAACTCCTAAAGAATGGCGTAACAATAGCTATAGGAGAGACGAGAGACATTCGAGGCATCACACGGAATCCGAGTTTGGCAAAGGAAGCGACAGTGACATTCGGTGCCATCTCCGATAATCAGCTGACCTTTGGCGATGTATTATCCGTAAGGGTGATGACCAAGGTGACGGCCTCGGGAGGCCACTCGAATGCAGTCGGTTTACGTCTGTATTATGACTCAGCGAGTCGGCCTTCACGGTTTGGTATTGAGATTTTCCCTGATCCTCTGAAGGACTACTTCCTGCACTCAGAAAGCAGCGGTGATTTTCTGAATGGCATATCTCCCACTGCTGCCGATCCAAAATATAAGGACTCGGCCTCCGTCGAGAGAACGACCTACAAGGAAATCGGAACATGGAGGTTCACAGTTCAGTGAAGTATTGGAGTACCTTGTTTTTTGACGATCGGTGAGGACTCCTCGCTCCAGCCGAGTACGCGCACCGGAATGCATAATTAAAAAAGGCGCCTCTTTTTCCATCCGAGAAAGTTAAAGCAAACGTTTATTCAACTTTGATCTTGATTTCTTTCTTCTTAGCCTCTTCTGATTTTGGAAGGGCGATTTTCAAAATCCCGTTCTTGTAAGAAGCACTGATCTTGTCGCTCTGAACCTCCCTGGGAAGTTGGACCGAGCGGGTAAAGGATCCATAACTTCTCTCGACAAGGTGATAATCGGCCTCTTTCTCTTCCTTTTCCTGTCTCTTTTCACCTCTGATGGTGAGCACCCCATCGGAAAGTGAAATATCGATATCTTTGGGGTCCATCCCAGGTACTTCAGCTTTCACAACCAGCTCATTTTTTGTCTCGGCGACATCGAGGGAAGGAAGCCATTCCACCTCTCCTTCGCTCCTCCTTCTTAACCCGCCTTCCAAGAAGGAGTCCCAAAGTCGGTCCATCTGCCGCCTTACCCTCTCAAATTCCCGAAAAGGGGCCAACTCCCTAAAAGGTTTCCAGGTTTGCAGTTCCCATGCCATGTTTCATCCCTCCTTCCTTTCGACTTTCTGACAAAAAAATAATTACGCCCCCTGTATTTGTCAAGTTTCCCAAGTTCCTGTAATTCAACAGTTAAGGGTGTTCATTGGTAATGGAGTTATTCCTTTTTTTCCGTAGCGTTCCGGTATTTACCGGAACGGACTCCGCCCTCAATCAATGAGGGCGCTACAATTGTTATAAAAATCTCCCCTGTAACTGAAGGAGTACACCCTCGAAAAAGAATTTCCTTGAAACTGAGATTTTTTTTGCTATGATGAAGGTATACTTTATAGAAAGGAGGAAGATATGGCATATACGGCAAAAGACTACAACAAGCTCATTGGGATGGAGGGGTTTAGCGAGACCTTATTGAAAAACCATTTCACTCTCTATCAGGGGTATGTGACCAACACTAATAAGGTCTTCGATTCCCTTTCTGAAATGGCAAAGGGAGGGAAGATTGGGACGCCTGAATATGCTGAATTGAAGCGCCGGTGTGGCTGGGAGTTTAATGGTATGCGGCTTCATGAGCTCTACTTTGAGAATTTAGGGGGCAAAGGAGCGTTGAATAAGTCCGGTAAGCTCGGGAAGAAGCTGGCTGAAGAATTTGGAAGCTATGAGAATTGGGAGGCCGATTTTAAAGGGGTCGGTGCGATGCGGGGCATCGGGTGGGCTATCCTGTACCAGGACCCCGCGAGCGGGAAATTGATCAATCAATGGATCAATGAGCATGATGTCGGTCATCCGGCAGGGTGTAATCCCCTATTGATTCTGGATGTCTTCGAGCACGCCTTTATGATTGACTATGGGTTGAAAAGGGCGGATTATATTACAGCCTTCTTCAAGAACATCAAATGGGAGGCCGTCGAAGGACGCATAAAATGAGAGGCTTCTGAACAGGTTGGAAAAGGATGAGGGCGGTCTCTTGGGCCGCCCTTTGTTTTACCAACCCGGCAGGGAATTTATTTTCCTTAAACCAAACGGGCTTCCCAACCCTAATCGAAAGATTGTTCTGGTCACTTTTCTGTTTTGAACTTCCTCAATTTCTCAGCGGCCTGTTCGAGGGTTTCCATTCTCTTAGGGAAGCAGAAGCGAATCTTGGTTGCTCCCAAAGAAGAATGACTGTAGAAGCTGCTTCCGGGCACAGTGGCCACTCCGAATTTCTCCACCAAATACATAGCAAAGGTCACATCGTCTGAAAAGCCAAAGTGTCCTACGTCCGTCATGATGTAATAGGCCCCGTGGGGACGGTAGACGCGAAATCCGGTTTCCTCCAAGACCTGAGAGAAAAATTCCCTTCTCTTTTCATAATCCCTGGCCAGAGTCTGGTAATAAGTTCGATCCGTGCGCAACGCCACTGCGGCAGCCTCTTGAAGAGGGTGCGGTGCTCCTACGGTCAAGAAATCATGAACCTTGCGGATGGATGCAGTCAGCGAAGCCGGGGCAATGGCCCAGCCCACGCGCCATCCTGTGAGGCTATAAGTCTTGGAGATGGAATTGATGGTGATGGTTTGATCTCGCATGCCGGGTAGAGAGGCAATACTGATATGTTTGGCTCCATCATACAGGATATGCTCATAAATCTCATCGGTCACAGCTATCACGCCCCATTTCAGGCAAAGGCCGGCAATGAATTGCAATTCCTCACGGGAGAAGACTTTGCCGGTGGGGTTGTTAGGGGTGTTGATGATGATCGCCTTCGTCTTTTTATTAAAGGCTTTCGTAAGTTCCCGCTCGTCAAAATGCCAATCCGGTTCATGGAGGGTGATGAATCGCGGCTTGGCATCACAGAGGATGGCATCGGGACCGTAGTTCTCGTAAAAAGGCTCGAACACAATGACCTCTTCGCCAGAATTGACAATCGCCATCAAAGAAGAGATCATGGCCTCCGTTGATCCGCAACAGACCGTTATCTCCCTTTCGGGATCTATGGTGACGCCATTGTACCAGGCAAATTTCTCGGCGATGGCCTGACGAAGATTGGGCTCTCCCCAGGTAATAGCATACTGATTCAAATCTGCGCGAATGGCTTGGACCGCCGCTTCCTTAATCTCCGGGGGTGCCGGAAAATCGGGAAATCCTTGAGCAAGGTTAACACCCT
>JBAVGF010000323.1:0-29359 GCA_049684675.1 Thermodesulfobacteriota bacterium
GTATTGTAGGCCCGAACGGTGCTGGAAAAACGACTCTTCTTCGAACCATATGCGGACTGATGAGCTGGGAAAGGGAGATGAAGAGGGGAATGAGGAAAGAAGTCTCTAATATTATTATCGAAGGCGAGATCGTCTTTGAGGGGGAGCCGATCAATTCCGTTCCAGCTCATCAGAGAGCAGAAAAAGGGTTAATTCTCTGTCCAGAAGGGGGAAGGCCATTTCGGGAATTGACCGTCTTTGACAATTTAATAACGGGGGCTTTTTTGATTAAAGAAAGAGAAAAAATAAGGCAAAGATTAGAAGCAGTTTTCAAACTATTTCCAAGATTAGGAGAAAGAAAAAAACAAGTTTCGGGTACTTTATCAGGGGGGGAGCGAACCATGCTGGCTATTGGAAGGGCATTGATGTCCGAGCCCAAGCTTCTATTAATCGACGAACCCTCTCTTGGGCTCGCCCCTATGATAAAAGATGAAGTATTTAAGCGTATTAAGGATGTTTATCAGACTGGGGTTACGATCATTTTAGTGGAACAGGATGTGAGTCTTGCACTTGCTTTAGCTCAAAGAAATTACGTGCTTTCCCAAGGGAAGGTCGTCTTCGAAGGAACATCTGAAGCACTGCAAGACGATGAGCGGATCAGGAAGACCTATCTGGGTTTATAGCTCGGATGGCGCCGAGGAACCACAAAAATACAGTTCAGTCTTCTCCCCTTTGATGGGCGTTGAAGGCGGGTGCCCATGATCCTGAGAATAGGGCAACGTTGTAAAGAAGAAAACTCTAATGGAAAGGAGGGCTTTACGATGAGAAAGGGAATGATCGTAGGTGTGGTGAGTCTCTGTTTGCTTTCTTTTTTGGCAGGTGGGGGGCTGGCACAGCAAGCTGTCAAAGAGGTAAGGATTGGAGTTGCAGGGCCTATGAAAGCTGTGTTTGGACGGGATCATTGGCGGGGAGCTTCAATAGCACAGGAAGAGATCAATAAAGCCGGCGGGGTGACTTTGGGAGGCGCCAAGGTGCCGATCAAGCTCATCAGGGTGGACACAAACGAGATCGCCAGTGTTTCCGATGCGGTCGTCGCAGTGGAAAGAGCGGCGGATGAAGTTCATTTTTTCGTGGGCACACAGAGGTCAGAATCAGCGCTTGCCATGCAGGATGTGGCGATGAAGTACAAGAAAATCTTCGTTTTATGCGGTGCAGTTCATCCGGAACTCATGGCTCGGGTTGCAAAGGATTATGACAAGTACAAATATAGTTTTAGAATGACCATCAACTCTATCGCCCAGGGGCAAGTCCTTTTCGCTCATCTGGAGGATGTTGCCAAGATCGTAAAAGAACAGATGGGGATTGAAAAGCCGAAGGTGGCCATTTTGGCTGATAAACTCATGTGGGCCGATCCAATTGTAAAGGCGGTCGAAACGAAGGCCCCAGGAATGGGCCTCGAAGTGGTCGGAGCTTGGAGACCTTCTGCAACAGCCAGCGATGTGACGGCTGAACTTTCGGCGATCAAGGCGAGCGGAGCTCAGATTATCTTCCAATCAGTCTCCGGCACGATGGGATCTGTTCTTGGGAAGCAATGGGGTGAGCTTAAAATTCCGGCTGCTTTAGTCGGAGGAGCTGCCATTGCCTGTGTGAAAACCTTCTGGGACGCGACAGGTGGGTATGGTAATTACAGTTCGACGATGATCGGTATCGGTCCTGCAAAGTTGAGCGAAAAGACGATGCCCTTTTGGAATGCCTATCTGAAGGCATTTGATGATTTTCCCGGTTATGTAAGTGTAACCTACGATGCGGTCTATGTATTGAAAGAAGCGATTGAGCGGGCAGGCACCATCGACTCCGACAAAGTGGTCACCGAGCTTGAAAAGACAGATTATAAAGGAGCTTACGGCAGGATGGTCTTTTATCCTCGAGATCACCAATTTCCTCATGATCTGAGATTCGGTCCCGGATATAACACCTGGGTGGTCAATCAATGGCGCGGTCCGGGAAAGGTTGTGGTTGTCTGGCCCTACGAGTGGCAGGGCGTGAAGTATGAAGGGTCTGAAAAGTATTTATTGCCACCATGGGTAGTAGACTATTGGAAGAAAAAGAAATGAGACTCCTTACATCCCTCCCTCTGCCCGTAAGGGAGAGAGGGAGGGGTTGAAAGGAAAATAGATGATGCAGGTTCTGATTATTTCAATTGTTGTTGGAACGGTTTATGCCGTTTTGGCTCTCGGCTTCTCTCTTATCTGGGGGGCGGCGAGAATCGTCAATTTGGCCTACACCTCTTTTTATATGTTAGCGGCCTACTTTTTCTATGTCTTTTGCTCCCTCGTTCATCTCAACATCTTTATTTCAGCGATCCTCGCCATTGGGGTCGCCTCCTTCATAGGGGTGGCGACCTACAAATTTGTTCTTGAACCCATCCGTTCCCATGAGACAGTGGTGATTCTCATCAGCATCGCTTCAGCTTTCTTCTTTGAAGAATGCATCATTTCTATCTTTGGGACGGATTTTCGTCGGGTTCCCCCTTTCATTTCAGGATATCAAGAACTCTTAGAGGTTAGGGTTTTAAATCAGCACTTTCTCGCATTCGGTGTGAGCATCGCTCTCATTCTTAGTTTGTGGCTCTTCTTGTCTAGATCCAGGGTGGGGATAGCCATTCGGGCAACCTCTCAAGACAGGGAAATAGTCAATGTCATGGGAATCAATGAAAAAAAGCTGTCTCTGATCGCCATGTGTATAGGGATTGGGTTTGTAACGATATCGAGCATTCTGGTCTCCCCGATCTATGTGGTTGAGCCCTTGATGTGGGTACATCCCATGATCATGGTATTGGCTATCGTCGTCCTTGGAGGGTTGGGCAGCCTGAAAGGAAGTTTTATTGCAGCTTATCTCCTGGCGTTTTCTGAAGTGGCCGTGGTCAACTGGCTCCCCATGGGAGCTTTCATCAAGAATGCGATTGCCTTGTTGGTGATGGTGATTGTGCTATCGAAAAAACCCGAAGGAATGTTTGGAGCGTTCTTTGAAGAGGAAAGGTTGTGAAGATGCGCTATTATCTCTGGCGTCTTTATAAAATACTTGAAGAAGAAATATTGGTGATCCCGGGTAGGGCGATTGGGTCCATAGGAATTATTTTTCTTCTATTACTAGGCTTTTTAAACCTCAGTCCGTATCTAAAGAACCTACTTGTATTTTCTTCCATATTTGCTCTCTTAGCCGCCAGTTGGGACCTATTATTTTTTTCCGGACAACTTAACTTGGGCCACGGTGCTTTTTTCGGAGTCAGTGCTTATACGTCTGCGATCCTGAGTTCAAAAGTGGGTTTGCCAGTTTCGTTGACCATACCGATGGGTGCTATTGCCGGAGTCATCATCGGGGTCATTGTAGCCATTCCTGCGCTTCGGCTAAGGGGCCCCTACTTAGCGATTGTGACCTTAGCTGTGCCTGTCATTCTGCAAGGAGTTGTCTTCCTTTTTCCTCAATTTACTGGAGGTGAATTGGGGCTCTTTGGCTTACCCGGTATTTCAGATTCCCCGGTATTTCTTTATCTTTTTTGCCTCGTGATTATGTTGATTTCTGTTGCCATTATGTGGAAGCTGACTGATACAAAAAGTCGTATACTTAGAACTGGAATTATCTTCTGCGCTATCAGGGAAGATGAAATTTCAGCCCGGACAACGGGGATTAACACCGTCAAATATAAAATACTCGCCTTTGCCTTAAGCGGTTTCTTTGCTGGAGTTTCCGGTGGGCTGTATGCTCACACCATGAAGGTGGTAGGTCCCACAACCCTGGAGTTCATTTTTTCGATCTATCCATTAATATGGACGGTCTTTGGTGGGGCCGGGACGATTTACGGTCCAGTCATAGGGGCTTATCTGCTTTACTTTCTTTCAACGCAATTATTGGTCGTCCTTCCTGAAATAAGAATGGCTCTCTTTACGGCCATTATTATCGTGATGATCCTCTATATGCCCGAAGGCATTAGCCGATGGGTCAGGGATAAATTGGAAATCGTATGCCCAAGGTGCAAGATCATCAATGTCGCGACAAGAAAAAACTGCAGAGTTTGTCAGGCGAACCTCCATCGGGAAGGGACTAAAAAATAGGCTGCCGGAGATAATGTCTTATAATCTTCATGAGGTTCATGGGAGGGGAAAATGGACTTTAGTTTAACGCCGGCCCAACGGGATATAAGAAAGGCGGCGAGGGAGTTTGCAGAGGGAGAGTTTCCAAATATCGCCAAGGAATGTGATCTGGAGGAAACTTTTAATCTTGAACTCTTAAGGAAAGCCTCAAAACTGGGATTCATCGGAATTTTTATAGATGAAAAATACGGAGGAGGAGGGTTCGGATTTTTAGAGAATGCCATCATTATGGAGGAGTTTTGGAGAGTTGACCCGGGTCTGGGTGGGCAGCTTATGTGTACATGCTTTGGAAGTGAAATGATACTCCTTAAGGGGTCAGAAGAACAGAAGAGGAAATATCTTCCCCCGATATGTAAAGGAGAGTTGATCAGTGCGGTTGCGGTGACGGAGCCTGATGCTGGCAGTGATGTCTTATCCGTCTCCACCAAAGCCGATAAGAAAGGGAATGGATATCTTATCAACGGATCAAAGATGTTTATATCCAATGGGGATATTGCGAATATTATGGTGACCCTTTGTCTGAGTAACCCCGATGCGGCCTCACCCAATGAGAGGCACAGTGTGATTATTATTGAAACCGATCGACCCGGCTTGGAAAGGAATAAATTGAAGGGAAAGCTGGGAATCCGGGCGCATGACACAGCAGAAATAAGTTTTAGCGACGTATGGGTACCCGAAGAGAATCTTGTGGGGGAGGAGGGGAAAGGGTTTAGTTGCTTCATGGAATTCTTTAATCGTTCAAGGCCTGGCACTGCTGCCCAAGGTGTGGGGATTGCTCAGGGGGCCCTGGAGATGGCTTTAAGACATGTAAACAAACGTAAACAATTCGGGCAACCCCTCTCATCCTTTCAGATGGTACAGGGTAAATTGGCTGAGATGGCGACATGGATAGAGGCTGCAAGGAATTTAGTATATAAAGCAGCATGGAGCTTGGACAGAGGCCAAATAGAACCTGCCCTCATCTCCATGGCTAAATGGTATGCTGGCGAAGTCGGGGTAAAGGTAGTCAACGAGGCCTTGCAGTTGCACGGAGGATATGGATACTTAGCCGAGTATGATATCAGTCGTTTTTATAGAGACGCTAAAATTGTAGAAATCTATGAGGGGACTAAAGACGTAGAGAAGTTAGTCATAGCACGTCAGTTGATTAAAGGAAGGGGATTATACATTTGAGCCGCTGTGTGTGTTGGGTCGAAGCTCTAAAGAAAGGTGGCAATAACGAAAAGGAAGCATTTAGACAGCATTGGTTCATAGTGATTGCAACTGAGAGGTCAGAAAGGGGCAGAAAATATGAATGGAAGAGATCCAATCATCGTTTCTGCAGTGAGAACCCGATTGGTCGTATCGGGGTCAGTCTTATCTATGAAACGGAAAAACGAGGCTTGAAACTTGAGCTTGCTGCTTTATGCGGTGGCGGAGGACCCGGTCAAGCCATCCGCCTTGAGCGAATTTGATTCTTCCATTACCTTCCTAAGTCCTCTTAATTCATTGTAAACATATATGTTTTATTTTAAAATGGGAGCTATTAAGATTAGGAGTGATGATGGGCTTTGAATTGGCCAACCGACAGAAGCAGATCCGCCTTGCCGTAAGAAATTGTTGAGGCCGTGGGGACCGATGGAGTTGGGTAAGAAGGAAGTTGAGAGAATTAGGGAGAATTTTCATGAACTTTGATTTGACCGACGAACAAAAAGACATCATGAAGGCGGCGAGAGAATTTGCTGAAAAAGAATTCCCCGATGCGGCTCAAGAATGCGATCGCGAGGAAAAAGCCCCAAAACATCTCTGGGAGAAGGCGTGCGAGCTTGGTTTTGTAGGGGTCTTCATACCCGAAACTTACGGCGGGGCGGGTTTGGGGTACTTGGAGCACTGCCTCATCAACGAAGAATTCTGGCGGGTTGATCCTGGGATTGCCCATTTTATCCTGGCAGGCACTTTCGGCTCGGAGATGATTCTCCTTTTTGGCACCGAGGAGCAAAAAAAGAAATGGGTACCTCCCTTGGTAAAGGCAAAGGCGATCACCGGAGCTGCCATCACCGAGCCGGACGCAGGAAGCGACGTTTCCTCCGTTAGAACCACTGCTGTTCTGGACGGTGATGAGTATGTCATCAACGGTGCCAAGACGTTCATCACCGGCGGGACCCTTGCCCATTTCCTTCAGGTCCTTTGCGTGACGGAACCGCATGCCAAGTCCCGGCATGACCGCTTTAGTGTCATCACCGTGGAGACAGACCGCAAAGGCTTTGAGGCGACCAAGCTGAAGAACAAACTCGGCCTCCGTGCCTCGGATACGGCCGAAATCTCTTTCAGCGATGTCAGGGTCCCGAAAGGGAATTTGATCGGAGCGGCAGGAAAAGGATTTCAACAATTTATGGTTTTCTTTGATCACACTCGTCTCCATGTCTGCGCCGAGGCTGTGGGGCTGGCCCAGGGAGCCATGGAACAGGCCATCCAGCATGTTCGGAAGCGACACCAATTTGGAAAACCTCTCGCCTCCTTTCAAGTCACCCAGTTCAAGATTGCAGAAATGGCCACCCGAATCGAAGCCGGCCGAAATCTCTACCAGAAGGCGGCCTGGCTTCTCGACCAAGGGAGAGTGGAACCCCATCTCATCTCCATGGCGAAGTGGTATACAGGAGAGACGGCAGTGAAAGTTGCCGAAGAGGCGCTTCAGCTCCATGGAGGATATGGGTTTATTGGAGACTACAATATCGAGCGTTTTTATCGGGATTGCAAGGTTGTCGAAATCTACGAAGGAACGAAAGAGGTTGAAAAAACAATCATAGCCCGAGAACTGTTGGGAAAATACTGATAAGGCAAAGAGATATTCTCTTTCTTTTAATCATCTTTTTTGAGGCCCCTGAGTTTTCCTTATATTATTTTTACGGAGGAGGAATTATGGATTTTGAACTGACCAACCGGCAAAAACAAATCCGTTTAGCCGCCCGAGAATTCGCTGAGGGGGAACTGCTGCCGATTGGCAAAGAGTGTGAGGCCAAAGGAGAATTTCCAAGGGACATCATCAAAAAAGCAGCACAGTTGGGTTTCGTCGGTGTCTATATCAAAAAAGAGTATGGCGGTCTTGGCCTGGGTTCTCTTGAGCATAGCCTCATCCTGGAGGAATTCTGGAGGGCCGAGCCCGGGCTTGGCCAAGTGTTTTCTCAGACAACATTTGGTGCCCAAGAACTGCTACTCTATGGCTCTGAGGATCAGAAGAAGAAGTACCTTTCCCCCTTAGTCAAAGGAGACTGGGTCATGGGTTTTGCCATCACTGAGCCTGAGGCCGGAAGCGATGCAGCCTCTGCAACGGCTCGAGCGGAGAGAGTGGGGGATGAGTATGTGATCAATGGCAATAAGGTTATGATCAGCAATGGCACGGAAGCCAAATTCCTTTTGGTCTACTGTTTAACCCATCCTGAAGAAACCCCAAAATCAAACCGACACAGCATTCTCCTGGTGGAGACGGATCGACCTGGATACAAGGCGGATAAAATTCATGGAAAAATGGGGCTTCATGCATCCGATACGGCCAATGTCTATTTCAATAATGTAAGGGTCCCGAAGGAAAACTTGGTGGGCGGTGAAGGCAATGGGTTCATCCAATTGATGAAGTTTCTCGACTATTCAAGGGTGATGATAGCGGGGGATGGAGTCGGCCTTGCCCAGGGTGCAATGGAACAAGCGATTGATTATGTAAAAAAGAGAAAACAATTTGGGAAGACGATCGCCTCTTTTCAGGTTACTCAATTCAAGATTGCTGAGATGGCAACGCTCATCGAAACGGCCAGGTCCATAACCTATAAGGCTTGTTGGAATCTCGACCGGGGAAATATCGATTCCCAACTGTCAGCCATGGCAAAATGGTGGGCTTGCCAGGTTGCCGTCAGGGTGGTGGATGAGGCACTTCAGCTCCACGGTGGATATGGATACTTGGATGATTACCCCATCGAACGTTTCTACCGTGCCGCCAAGCTCCTTGAGATCTACGAGGGAACAAAGGAAATCCAGAAGATGGCCATTGGCCGTCGCATCCTCGGCATGACGTAGAAAATAATCCCAGTTATCCCCCTCTCCCCTGGCGGGAGAGGGTCGGGGTGAGGGGGAATACGCCATGTTCACCCCCACCCCCACCCTCCCCCGTCGAGGGGGAGGGAAAAAGGTGAGATGAAGCAAAAAATAGGCGTCTATATCTGTCACTGCGGTACCAATATCGCTGCCACAGTCGATTGTCACGAACTTTCGGGTTTTGCCAGCACCCTTCCCGGAGTGAAGGCGGCCCGAGACTATCGCTATCTCTGTTCTGATCCCGGGCAGGACTTGATCAAAAAGGACATCCGCGAGCTCTCTCTGGATCGGGTGGTGGTCGCCGCCTGTTCCCCTCGAATGCATGAAACGACCTTCCGAAATGTTCTATCCGCAGAAGGGCTCAACCCTTATTTTCTCAACATTGCCAATATCCGTGAACAGTGCTCCTGGGTTCATCGGGATCGAGAAAGGGCGACGGACAAAGCCAAACAACTCCTCCGGGCAGCGGTAGCCAGGGTGCTGCGCCAGGAAGCTCTGACAGCAAAAAGAGTCGGGATTACCCCGACCGTATTGGTCGTCGGGGCGGGCATTGCCGGGATACAGGCCGCCTTGAACATAGCCAATGCGGGAATGAAAGTCGCTCTGGTTGAAAAAGGCCCCTTTATTGGCGGCCATATGGCCCAGCTCGATAAGACCTTCCCAACCCTTGACTGTGCTTCTTGCATCTTTACACCTAAGACGGTTGAAGTGGCAAGAAACAATAATATCGAGCTTTTTGTCTGCTCGGACGTGGCTGAGGTAAAAGGCTATGTCGGCAACTTCACGGTGACCATCAAAAAAAATCCCACCTTCGTCGATTTCAGTCGATGCACGGGCTGCGGGGACTGTGCCGAGGCATGCGTCCTGAAAAAGGGGGTGCCCTCAGATTTCGAAGAGGGGATGGCCAGGCGAAGAGCGATCTATATTCCGTTTCCTCAGGCCGTTCCGTTGAAGGCAGTGGTGGATAAAGAAAGTTGCCTCCTGTTGAGCAAAGGGAAATGCAAAAAAGCTTGCGTCGAGGCCTGCAAGGCAGAGGCGATCCGTTTCGATCAGAAAGAAGAAGTGATCGAGAAAGAGATAGGCTCCATCATTGTGGCAACCGGATATGATCCTTTTGACCCCCATCTCCTTCCGCAGTATGGGTACGGGGTGTGTGACAATATCATCACCAGCCTTCAGTTTGAAAGGCTTTCGAGTCCTTCGGGACCCACCCAGGGAGAAATACGGTTGAAGGATGGAACCGCTCCCAAAGGGATCGCTTTTCTCCATTGCATCGGAAGCCGGGATGAAAACGCGAACCTCCACTGCTCCAGAGTCTGCTGCATGGCCTCGATGAAGCAGGCCCATCTGGCCAAAGAGAAGACCGGGGCTGAGATCTATGAATTCTATATCGACATCAATGCCTTTGGAAAAGGATATCAGGAGTTCTATAAGAGAGTCCGGGAAGAAGGCATCACCTTTATCCGCGGAAAAGGCTCTGAGATTTACAGAAAGGATGGCCGTCTCATTGTCGAAGCAGAGGATACCCTGCTTGGGACTCCGGTCGAGATCCCTGTGGACATGGTGGTATTGGGGACCGGTCTCACGGCACGCCGTGACGCCGAAAAGGTTGCGCAGGTATTTGGAATCAGCAGGAGTGCGGACGGTTTCTTCATGGAGGCCCATCCCAAGCTGAGACCGGTGGCTACGAATGTCGATGGGATCTTTCTGGCAGGATGCTGCCAGGCGCCCAAAGATATTCCTGACACAGTGGCCCAGGCCTCCGCCGCAGCGGCGGAGGTGATGTCCTTGATCACAAAAGGAGAGATCGAGGTCGAGCCTACCACCGCCTCCATCGATCCCGAGCTCTGTGCAGGATGCAAATTATGCATAGAGATTTGTGCTTACTCGGCGATCGATTTTGTCGAGGCGAAGGGGATCTCCGCTGTCAACGGGGCTCTTTGTAAAGGCTGCGGTGCGTGCACGGCGATCTGTCCCAACAAGGCAGCCCGACAGAACCATTTCACCCAACCTCAGGTCCTGGCAGAGGTGGAAGGGATGGTAGAATGAAAACAGACCCTAAGACTTTTGTCCAGGACTATCATCTCAATGTTTGCATCCAGTGCGGAGTGTGCACGGGTGGATGTCCGGTTAAATTCAGATCCCCTTTGAATATGAGAAGGCTGGTCAGGGAGACGAGCCTCACGACTGATCCTTCTTCGTTGTTTAAAAGGCCTGAGTTATGGGCCTGTACCACCTGCAGCACTTGCAGCCTTCGCTGTCCCGCCGGGGTAAAAAACGTTGAGTTGATCATGGGGATAAGAAATTTTCTTGCTAACCAAGGCGAGGTCCCCTCCACCATCCGGGA
Source organism: Thermodesulfobacteriota bacterium (assembly GCA_049684675.1). Lineage (GTDB taxonomy): Bacteria > Desulfobacterota > BSN033 > BSN033 > UBA1163 > UBA1163. The sequence continues at coordinate 10,543 of JBAVGF010000323.1, forward strand.
TGCCCTTGAAAATACCCTTCTGCAGGGAAATCCATGGGGACGATTCCGTGATCGAAGGGCAGACTGGGCCAAAGACCTTGGAGTGAAGGTTCTCGGAGAAGCGGCCTCGGACACATTGCTCTATGTGGGCTGCGCCCCTTCTTATGATCCGAGGGTTCAGAATGTCTCCACGGCCCTGGTCAAGATCTTTCAAAAAGCAGAGCTCGACTTCGGGATATTGGGGAAGAAGGAATCCTGTTGCGGGAACGAGATCAAAAGGATGGGCGAGCAGGCCCTTTTCAAAAAACTATCCAGGGACAATACGAACCTCTTCAAAAAGTCCGGAATTAAAAGAATCATCACTCTCTCACCGCATTGCTTCAACGCTTTCAAGAATGAGTATCCGGACCTCGCCATCCCTGTCCAACACTATACGCAGGTCCTTGCGGACCTGATCGAGACGGGGAAAATAAAAATGTCTAAAGCGTCGGACGTCTCCGTTACCTACCAGGATCCCTGCTTTCTCGGAAAACAGAACCTCGTCTTCGACGAACCGAGAAAAATTTTGACTTCTATTCCCGGGTTGAAATTTGCCGAGATGGAAAGGACAAGGCAGAGGAGTCTATGCTGTGAAGGAGGAGGGGGGAGGATGTGGGCGGAAGGGTCAACGGAAGGGACTCGAAATGGAGAGATTCGAATCAAGGAGGCCCTTGCTCTGGGCGCCAGGGTGATGGCCACATCCTGTCCTTTCTGTCTTTTGACCCTTGAGGATGCAGCCAAAACCTCCGGCATGACAGATCGGATTGCGGTGAAAGACATTTCAGAGTTAGTGGCTGAAGCGCTGGAAGCCTGATGAATTTCTCTTTCCCCTCTTCCTCGATGGGAGAGGGTGAGGGTGAATTACGGAGCGGAGAGTTACAGTCTGGAGGTTTCAATGAATATCGCCGTATGTGTTAAGAGGATTCCAAAGACAGCGGAGGCGGACATCTTTATCGAAAAGGATGGGAGGGATATTAAGAAGGATCACCTGGTCTTCTACCTCAACGATTGGGACGGTTATGCGGTCAGGGAGGCGGCCCTCTTAAAAGAGCGATACGGGGGTGAGGTGACGGTCATCACTGTGGGGCCCGAAGAATCGAAAGAGGTGTTGACGAGGTGTTTGGCGATGGGCGCGGATAGAGCCCTGAGGGTTGCGGAGCCTCCTGATCTGGATGGTCATCTGACGGCAGAGATCCTCTCCGGGGTCATCAAAAACCAATCCTTCGATCTCATCTTAACAGGTGTTCAAGCAGAGGATGACAACGCCGGGCAGGTCGGAGTCGAACTGGCCCAGATGTTGGGCCTGCCTCACGCGGCCATTGTCACCCATATTGAGATGACAGGAGACAAGGCAAGGGTCCGGAGGGAATTGGAAGGCGGTATCGACGAAGTCGTGGAGCTGAAACTGCCTGCTGTCCTGACCATTCAGACAGGTATCAACGAGCCCAAATATGTCTCCCTTGCCGCCATCTTAGAGGCGGAGGATAAAGAAATCAAAGACCTCGGAGTGGGGGAGATAGGGCTATCCCCGGGAAAGACGCCGGGCACGAAGATGGATCGGGTCTTCTTCCCGCCCGTTACGAAGACGGCGGAAATATTGAAGGGCAGTCCCGAGGACGTCGTGAAACAATTGACTGAGATCTTGAAGAAGAAAAAGGGATAACATCGTAGATCTCCCCTCCCCTGGCGGGAGGGGATGAAGGGGAGGGGGGATTGTTTCTCATATTTCACCCTCACCCCAACCCTCTCCCATCGAGGGAGAGGGGGAAACCTTTACAAGAGGAGTTAATAAAATGGGGGAGATTTTCGTTTTGGTTGAGCATCGACAAGGAAAGATGCGGGATATCACATACGAGATGTTAGGAGCCGGCGAGAAACTTGCCTCCCAGCAAGGAACTTCTTCAACTGCAGTACTATTGGGTCATCATGTCAAGACTTTCGCGGAGGAGTTGGCTTTAAGGACATCGAAGGTCTTGGTCGTAGAAGATGCGCAACTCGAACATTTCAATTCCATCCTCTATCAAAAAGTCCTCGCCTCCCTCATTGCAAAATATCAACCCCTTCTCACTCTTATAGGACACACGGCCTTTGGAATGGACCTCGCACCAAGCCTCTCCGCGGAAATGGGGCTTCCCTTGGTCACGGATTGCATCGGCCTGTCGTTCGAAGCGAGCCGTTTGAAAGCCCTTCGATCCATCTACGGGGGAAAGGTAAACGCCGATGTCTCCCTGAGGGAATCCCAGGGATATATGGCTACCCTTCGGCCCGGTGTTTTCCGCCCCGCAGTCCCTGGTGAAAAAAAGGGCGGAATCGTCGTCGAGCCCTCTCCGCTCCACGGAGTCACCGATGCAAAAACGTTTGTCGAATATATTGAAGCGCCCCTCACCGGAGAAGATATTACTCAAGCGGAGATCATCGTCTCTGTGGGCCAAGGAATCGGGGGACCGGAGCATATCCCAATGATAGAGGAAGTGGCCAAGAATCTGGGCGGTGTGTTAGCGTGTTCACGGCCGGTGGTGGACCGGAATTGGCTGCCCAAGGAACGACAGGTAGGGGTTTCCGGCAAGACGGTAAAGCCTAAAGTTTACCTTGCCATCGGCATCAGCGGTGCCTTCCAGCATGTCACGGCGATGCAAGGTTCTGAAACGATCATTGCGATCAATAAGGACCCCCGGGCCCCGATCTTCGGAGTAGCTGATTACGGGATCGTGGATGATTTTCAAAATGTCATTCCGATTTTAAGAGAAAAAACAAAAGGAACGAAATGACCCCCCCTTGACTCTTCTCCTCTCTCTATGGAGACTGTGTTGCAATCCTTTTTCTCAAACACCTTCTTCTTAAAAAGAGGCGTTTTATACGTCCTTAAGTCCTCCTTTAAACTCGAAGGGCCCTCATTGGCGGGACCAACGTCTGCAAGGATATAGGCAACTGACATGCCTTCCTTGTCAAGGCCATCCTCGGGTCCGTTGTCTTAAGTTGTCCGTCAAAATGTTTTGAAAATTAGGCAGAGAACCTGGCTTTTTGATTCGATAGTTTCAGTATTATTAAAATCATAAAATAAAAAACTTCAACATAATCGGCATCCTATCTTTATTTTATTTCAGTATTTAGAAAAAACTTGACAATTTTTTCAGTTATTGTAAATTGGAGTAATTGCGAATGTGAGTGATAATCTGCCAAGGAGAAGGCGCTTATGATCGATCCTCATGCCGAGTATAGAGGATCCATGATTCGAAAAGCAAGAAAATCCCGCAAAATGAGACTTGCCGATCTGGCCGAAAAGACGAGATTAAGTGTTAGTTTTCTCAGTCAAGTCGAAAGAGGTCTCATTAATCCATCCATTAATTCCCTTAGAAAAATCGCTCTTGCCTTGGATACAACGTTAAGTTCATTTTTCGATGAACCCCAGTTAAACAACGGACCGGTTGTAAGAAAAGAGGATAGAAAGGTCTTGATTCAGAAGGACTCGCGACTCACTTATCAACTCCTGTCATCAGATCGTGACCACCGAATAGAATTTTTGCTTACCCGATTGGAGGTTGGAGCAAGCAGTGCGAATTCTCCTATGGCCCATAAGGGAGATGAAGCCGCGCTCGTGCTACAAGGAGGATGCACGTTTGAGCTTGGGAACGATCGTTATAATCTCATAGAGGGAGACTCTATCTATATCATTGAAAATACACCCCATCGATTCATCAACACAAGTAATATGCCGTTAATCTTCGTTTCAGCCATATCGCCACCTGGCTTCTAGAAGGAAAGGAGCAATGCCATGACCGACGCGAGAAGAGGAGATTTGGTTCAGATTCATAGAATCATTCTGAAATCGGATCAGAGGCCCGATACCCTTCCAGAAGACACTAAGTCTCTACCCTACGAATCATGGATTAAAGGATTCCTACTGAACGAGGAAGGCACCCTGGGCGACGAGGTGCGAGTCGAGTCATTCATTGGAAGAGAAATTTCCGGAACCCTCGTCTCTGTTCATCCTGCCTATGATCACAGTTTTGGATTACCCCAAAAGGAACTTCTCTCAATCGGAAGGGAACTTAGAAAAAAATGAAAGACCTGGGGTGAGAAATGGACACCAGCTATGCAACAGTCATGTCACGGAAGAATGAGATTTTGAAGAGAGGGACGGGTATCGATTATCAAGAGTACGAGATCTCGCGCATCGCCTTCAATTACGAGGGACTCATGGCTTCGCCCCAATACTCTCTGATGGATGTTCAGAGAATTCTAAAAGAGACGGGGGTTGGAAATACACCCCTCGTAGAACTGAAAAATTTGACGGAGCTGGTGAGATCTGTTTCCCCTCCCGGCAAAGGGTGCCGGATATTCATCAAGGACGAAGCGGCCAATCCAAGCGGGAGTTTTAAAGACAGACGGGCGGGCCTCTCCATCCATCATGCTGCCAAATTGGGCTACAAGGGTGTCGTGGCGGCCAGTTCCGGGAATTACGGCGCTGCGGTCGCCTCCCAGGCTGCCAAGCATGGACTCAAGGCCATTATCCTTCAGGAGGTTTACGATAGCCGCAAGGTCGGACAACCAGAGATATTGGAGAAGACAAGAGCCTGTGAGGCCTATGGAGCAGAGGTTTGGCAGCTTACCGTCGGGCCTGAACTCTTTTATATCATGCTGAGGGTGCTCGAAGAGACCGGTTTTTTCAGCGCCTCCCTTTATGTGCCAACAAGTATTCTTGGGATCGAAACCTTGGGATACGAATTAGCGCAGCAATCTCTTCAGCAGGAAGGCCGTTTTCCTGATATGGTTGTGATCACCCATGCCGGAGGAGGAAATATATCCGGGACGGCTCGCGGCCTGAAGAAGGCCGACTGCCATCGTACGGCTGTCGTGGGCGTATCCGTGGATCTACGGGGACTTCACATGGCGAGCGACTTTGATTTTAATCGGAAGTCCTTCACCACGGGCCATACCGGTTTTGGGATACCCTTTCTCACCCTGCCCGATCGGACGGATGTTCCCAGGAATTGTGCGCGGGGTCTTCGCTATCTGGATCGTTATGTTTTAATCAGCCAAGGGGAGGTTTTTTATACAACCGAACTCCTCGCAAAACTTGAGGGGATGGAAAGGGGACCCGCAGGCAACACCTCGCTGGCAGGGGCAATCGCTCTCGCGAGAGAGATGGATCGGGAACAGATTCTTGTGGTTCAGGAGACAGAATATACCTCTGCTGGAAAGCTGCCTTCTTCCCAACTTACGTTTGCTAAAGAGAACGGAATTGAGGTGAGCAGGGGAAATCCGAAGGAGAATATCCCGGGCAAGACAATCGTCATTCCAGAGAGTGCGGGTCAAGTTGAGGTGGAAGATTTCGATATCGCAAAGATCCGTTACTCTTATATCGACAATGCCTTAAAAAAGGCAAAAGGCTATACCCCTACAGAAGAAGATATCCAGTTTTTGGCTGAAGATTCTAAGAGTGCCATCCCTTATGTCCGCGAGACCATCAGGGCATTGAACGGCAAGAAGTAGGTTCGGCGTCAATTCTCTCTCAACGGAGGAAAGGACTCATGTATTCTCTTCTGATCAAAAATGGCAAGATCGTCGATGGAACCGGAAATCCCTGGTCCTATGCTGACATCGCCATCGAAGGAGAGACGATTGCGGGGATGGGTCAGATTGAAAGCGCCCCAGCCAAAAAAACCATCGATGCGAAGAACCTTGTCATCTGTCCGGGGTTTATCGACCAACACTCTCATGCCGACCTCATCTTTGCGAGCGATCACCCACATAAGTATCTGGAAGGCAGAATCCGACAGGGAATTACTACCGAGATATTAGGCAACTGTGGAATATCCGTTACTCCCATCACAGATCAATCAAGGGGGTTGATGAAAGCCGTCACCGGGTGGATGTCTCCCGAAGATCTGCCCTGGGATTGGGAAAACATGGCTGCTTATCTTTCATTGTTGGAGAAGAAAGGGGTGCCTGTCAACGTGGGGACTCTCACCGGGCACGGGGCAGTTCGAGCCGTCGCAATGGGATTTCGTAGCGGAAGGCCTACACAAGACGAGTTGGAATTGATGAAAAGGAATTTGGCTGAAACCCTGGAGCAGGGATCCTTTGGTATGTCCCTCGGTCTGATTTATGCGCCCGGGATGTATGCCGACACGAAGGAAATCATCGAATTGGCCAAAGTCGTCAGAAAGCACGATGGAATTGTAACCAGTCATGTCAGGGGCTCGAGTGAAACAGACCTTTTCGCGGAAATGGAACTGATCAGAATTGGGGAAGCATCTGGATGCCGAGTTCATCGTTCCCATAATGAGGCGCTGGGCCGGGAACACTGGGACAAGATCGAGAGATCTCTTCAAATGGAAGAAGAGGCAAGAGACCGGGGAATTGATATCGCCTATGACATGTTCCCTTATACCGCAGCCATGACGATGATGATCGCCATCTATCCTCCATGGGCGCTCGAGGGGGGATGGGAAGGGTTGTCGGAGCGTTTGAAGCATCCTGAGACAAGAAGGCAGATTGAAGAAGATATCGAAGAGATGGTTCCGGGGTGGCCCACGTGGAAAGAGGGATCCTGGCCGCACAATCTCGTCAAGGCAACAGGCTGGGAGAATATCTCCATTGGATATATACCGAGTAAGAAAAACAAGAAATACGAGGGAATGAATTTAAGGGAACTTAGTGAAAAGGTTGGAAAGACGCCTTTTGACGCGATCAGTGACTTGTTAGTAGAGGAAAAAGGGGCGATCAGCCAGCTCATCTTTGGAGTTTCTGGAGACAGAGAGACGGACGTTCCTCTTCGTCAACTCATCCGCCATCGGTTAGGAGGATATGCGACCGATGCAATTGATATGGGAGCAGGGCGTCCCCATCCTGCAGCCTATGGCACCTACCCCCGAATTTTAGGGAAATATGTGAGAGAAGAGAGGCTGCTGTCCCTCGAAGAGGCGGTGCGGAAAATGACCTCCTTTCCAGCAAATCGGCTTAACATGAAGGGGAGGGGTCTCATCCGGAAAGGGTATTTTGCTGACCTGGTCATCTTCGATGAAGGTCGGGTCATCGATAGGGCTACCTATGAGGAGCCTCGAAGATTTCCTGAAGGGATTGAATATGTCATTGTGAATGGCCAGGTTCTTGTTGAGAGAGGCAGCTTCAATCCAATTAAAGCTGGGAAAGTTTTAAGGAGGGCTGAATAAGCGGAAGAGGAGCCCGATCTTCTTCGGAAAGGGATTTGAAAATGATCACAGACCATGAATTTGCTCTCCAGCGCCAGATATCCGGTTCAAAAGCACTGGCCCATATTCGCGAATTAGCCAATATGGGATATAGATTCGTAGGAACCCAAGGGGATAAGAGGTCCATAGAGTATGTTAAGGGTCAATTCAAAGCCTGCGGCCTTGAGATAAGGGAAACGCCCTTGCGAGCCCTCGCCTTTGAAGATGAGATGCCTCTCCTAAAAGTCCTTTCCACAGGGGAAGCACTTGAGGGCGTCATTCCGCTATTTTCGCCTTCGACACCCAAGGGCGGTATCGAGGCCGATGCCGTCTGGCTTGGGGATGGAGTGGAGGAAGACTACAAGAGGGTCGATGTCAAAGGGAAGATCGTGATTCTTACCGAGGAGACGCTTGGATACTCCAAGTTCTGGCTCGGCACCTTTGCTGATAGAGCTGCTCGTGCAGGGGCCGTGGGAATCATCTTTATTCATCCTATGCCATGGCCTTACCGGATGAGCATGGAAGCAGGAAATTCCAATCTGGCTAAGCGGTTCTGCGAGAAAAAGCTTCCTGCTGTCTGTATCTCTGCAGTTGGGGGCCTTAAGCTGACCCGGGCCTTCTCCACGGGTCATTGCAAGGTTCGCATGGAAACGAAAACCGTGAGTGAGGAGAGAGAGTCGGTCATTCTTTCCGGCATCCTCAAAGGGAGAGAATTCCCGGAGGAAAGGATCGGTATCTTGGCCCATCGTGACAATGCAATCGGCCCTGGGGCAAACGACAACGGGTCCGGGACTGGAATTCTGTTGGAAGTCGCCCGCGTATTCAGCAAGACGAAGCCCGGAAGATCGATCGAATTCATCTCGACCACGGCCGAGGAGGATGCGACTCCAGGGGCATGGACTTACTGTCAGGTTCACAAGGCGGAGCTGGTGAAGAACATGAAGGCCCTGTTGGATATGGACATGGTATCCGTGGGCAGCATCGTCAAGCAGGTTGAAAGGGGAGAATGGCCAGATTGTGAACCCGTCATCCATCCAGACTGGTTGATGAAGATGGTGGACGAGGTGGCTGCCGATCTGGGGTATGGTTTTGGAAGAATGACCGCATCCTGGGGGGTTCCTGAAGAGGGTCGATTTAATGAAATCGGGGTCCCTGCCACCGTATTCTGGGCGGCGGATGATCCCTACTACCATTCGGTCCATGACAGCATCGACAAGATCAATCCAAATAATCTCAAAGCAGTGGGGGATACGATAGCGCTTGTGGCCTGGAGATTGGCTAACCAATAACCCTTCTCACACACCCTTGAAAAGGAGGATAAGAATGGAGTCCAGAGAGCAGGTTTTAAAGAATGAGGTTTTCGCTGGCCTTAAGGAGGTCGGGCATAGACCAGAGAATGACATCTACGTCTGGTCCCAGGGAATGGCTTTTCACAACCAGAACCTTATCGACGGTCTGAAAGAAAATGTGAATGATTCAAAGTTAAGGGAAAAGGTTCTTTATGACCTCTGGAGCTACTTTTTCACAGTCGGACTGGAGAAAGTGAACAAAGTTCTGGGGATTGTGGAGAAGCTCAACGTCGCCAAGATTAATAAAATCCTGACCGACATCCTGAACGATAGAAACCATCCAGCGATCCTCGGAATGGGAGAATACATTGAAGAAGCCTTTCTCAACTGGTTAAGAGCTTTTACCATTTATGATTTCAGCGCTTATGTGTACCTGGAAAAAAACCTTGGCTCTAAAAACGGTTTGAAAATTTACATGGGTCTCTGGGAAAAATTTGCCCTCAGTGCCTTAGATCCTTGGAAAAAAACTTTTGGGATAAAGGGTCCATCCGATATTAACATGGATATGCTCGGAAAGCTTTCGAAGGCCTACTGGGAATCGATCGGGATACCCTATCATGTTACCAAACATAATAAGGATGTTCATGAGGCGGAACTTGGAGTTTGCGCCTACTTTGCAAACATGAAGGCGATTCTTGGAGAAGAGAAGGCCCGTTCCATGACCTTAAAGACGGAAGCGGCGACTTCTGTAAATTACTATGATGCGATTTTGAAGGCCCTGGGAGTTTTTGATAAATTTTCATTTACGATGGATAAGTTTCAGTGCTGTGGTGATAACACGTGCCGGGTGAGATTCGAGAGGAGAAAATAGAGAGCTTTTTTCCTGTTCGAGGAAGAAGGAGTGAGAAATGGACGAGGCAATTCACGTTGCAAGGAGATGGCTTGAAGCAATGAATGCGCAGGACGTAGAGCGGATGAGTTCTCTCTGCCGGGAGGATGCCGTGGGAGAGGAAGTGGCAAGCCCTCCGCCGGCCGTGGGTCGTGACCAGATTGCGAAAAGCTATCGGGAGCTCTTTGAAGGCTTCCCGGACTGCAAGGCGGAGATCTTGAACATTTTTTCAGGTCAGGATCAGGTTCTTGCAGAGGTCCGCTGGAGTGGAACGAATCGGGCCGATTTTCGTGGAACGCCTGCAACAGGCAGATTTGTAGACATCCAAATAGCCTACGTCTTTAAGATTGAAAAAGGCAAGATTCGAAGAATCACAGAGTATTATGACGGAGCAGCCGTTTCGACCCAAATGGGACTTTCCTGAGGCGAAGGCCCTTCATTTCGGGGCGCCTGAGTCCGTCATCCAAGGCGATAAAAGCGAGATGTGTATCGGACGGTCGACCAAAGCGATTGTAAACCTTAGTGCAATCGCCTATAACGTTGATCAGATTCGAAGAAGAGTAGGGAGGAAGACGGATATCATGGCTGTAGTCAAAGCCGATGGTTACGGGCATGGTTCAGTGGAAGTTAGTTCGACTGCCCTTAAGAGTGGCGCGGACTGCCTTGGCGTTGCAGTGCCCGAAGAGGGTGAGGAGCTTAGAAAAGCAGGAGTTGATGTCCCTATCGCGGTTCTGGGTTTGATTCAACCAGAAGAGGCTTATCGGGTGGTCGATTTTAACTTGGAACAGACCCTCTGTTCTCTTGAAGTCGCCGAGGCATTAAATCAGATCGCTTCCAATAAAGGAACCACGGTCAACGTACATCTCAAGATTGAAACAGGGATGGGGCGGGTCGGTGTGCCACCTGGCGATGCATTGGCCTTTGTGCGGAGGATGGGGAGATTCAAAAACCTGAACCTAAAGGGGATCTTTAGCCACTTCTCCTGTGCGGATGAGGTGGACAAGACCTTTGCCAGGAAGCAGGTCCAGGTTTTCGACGGGGTTGTTCGAGAAATCGAGGCTTCCGGAATTAAAATACCGAAAAGGCATATGGCAAACAGCGCAGCGATCCTGGATTTACCCGAGTCCTATTTTGATCTTGTGAGGCCTGGGATTATGATCTATGGCCTCTATCCATCGGCCGAAGTGAGCCACAGTATTGAGTTGAAGCCAGCCATGACCTTCACGACGAAGGTGACATTTGTCAAGAGGGTTCCTTCTGGAAGTCCCATTAGTTACGGTCGAACCATTACAACTCAAAAAGAGACCCTGGTGGCGACGCTGCCCGTAGGATACGCAGATGGTTATAGCCGATTGTTGTCAGGACGGGGAGAGGTTCTGATCAAAGGGTGTCGGGTGCCTTTAATCGGCCGGATTTGCATGGATATGTGCATGATCGATGTCTCCGGAGTGGAGAATGTACAGTCTGGAGATGAGGTAATCCTCTTCGGTGAAGGACTTCCCGTAGACGAAGTTGCCGAGAAGCTTGGAACCATTAATTACGAAGTTATCTGTGCTGTCGGGAAACGCGTGCCAAGAGTTTATATTGGATAAGGAGAAAGGAGAGACGTCATGGCAAAAATATTGATTGTCTATCAATCCAAGACCGGTAATACAGAACGAATGTCAGAAGCCGTCGAAGCAGGTATAAAAGGAGAGGGGGTTAGCGTCATTCGGAAGAAGATTGAAAAGACGACCCTGAACGATCTTCTTGAACCTCAAGGCATCATCATCGGGACTCCTACCTATTTTGCAGCGACCACGGCAGAATTCAAAAAGTTGATCGATGAGAGCATCAAATGCTTTCCAAAATTGGAAGGGAAGGTAGGAGCAGCCTTTGCATCGTCGGGAGATCTGGGAGGAGGGGGTGAGACGGCAATTCTTGATATTCTCCGGGCGTTTTTAGTCCATGGAATGATTGTCCCTGGATTCACCTCGGGAGGACATTACGGTCCTGTTTCTGTCGGAGCCCCTAACGAGGAAAGGAAAAAAGTGTGTACAGAATTTGGAGCGAGGGTGGCACGGCTCGTTAAGAGGCTCTATGGGGATTGAAAAGACATAGATTGAATGATGCATTTTGATTTCTTAGGAAAAGGAAAATAAGTCATGATCATAGGGATTCCAAAAGAGTTGAAAGTGGCTGAGAAAAGGGTGGCCATCACTCCTGCTGGCGTTAAAATGCTGAGGAAAGAAAGTCATATCGTTTTGATTGAATCTGGAGCCGGTTTGGGGAGTGGTTTTCCGGATGAGAGTTACCTTCGAGTAGGAGCTGAGTTCCGGACAGATCCCGAGGAGATATGGGCGGACTCAGAAATGATCCTGAAGGTAAAAGAGCCTATCGCACCGGAGTTTGATCGGATGCATGAAGGTCAAATTCTTTTTACATTTTTGCATTTGGCTGCGGATAAGGGGCTGACGGAGAAGCTTATCGAAAGAAAGATTATTGGCATCGCTTACGAAACGATTCAGACGGAAAAAGGTTCTTTGCCTCTCCTGGCTCCCATGAGCGCTATTGCCGGCCGTTTATCGATACAAGCAGGAGCATACTGTCTCGAAGCGAAGAATGGGGGGATGGGGATTCTATTAAGTGGTGTCCCTGGTGTACGGCCGGCTTATGTGGTTATCCTGGGGGGAGGTGTGGCAGGAGTCCATGCCTGTTTTGGCGCGGTAGGGAATGATGCAAGAGTCAGCATCTTGGATATAAACCAAGACCGTCTAAACTTCATTGACGAAATGATGCACGGTCGTGTGACAACATTGATATCCGATGATGAAAACATAGAAGAGGAGGTTTTGAAAGCCGATCTGGTTATCTCTTCTGTTCTCATCCCAGGGGCACGAGCTCCTAAATTGATTTCTCGAAAGTTTATCAAAGAGATGAAAAGAGGGGCGGCCATCGTTGACATTGCGATTGATCAGGGAGGATGTTGTGAAACGAGCTCTCCGACGACTCATGATAACCCAACTTATTTGGAGGAGGGCGTGGTTCATTATTGTGTGACGAACATGCCGGGAGTCGTTCCCAGGACTTCAACCATAGCTCTCACGAATGCCACGCTTCCATATGTGCTGGAGATTGCAAACAAAGGTTACGAAAGAGCCATGAAACAGAATCCACAGATAGCCAGGGGAATCAATCTAATCCGAGGGGAAGTGGTGAACAGGGCGGTGGCCGAAAGTCTCGGGATGAGGTATACACCCATTGGCTGATTTATATTCCCTGAAGAGAAGGGGGTGATAAACTTAGAGATCGCCGTAAGAGGCCAAGGATGAATGGGCAGTCGAAAATAATGTTTTCACTATTTATTGAAAGGAGGTATGCAGCATGGCTAAGAGTCTGAAAGAAATGAGGCACAATAGTTTTGTTGAGAATATGCGTGAACTGATGAAGATCCACCCAGAGCTTAGCTGGGAGAAGGTCTTCAATGATGCAATGACCCTCTGGACACTTCATGACTATTCCGCTTTCAAGACCATGGAGGAGGAATTGGGAACGGACAAGGCGGTCAAGATGTACGGCAAGTTGTGGGAGCTAAGATCCAAACTGGAATGGCCGAGCCTCTGCGAAGCGATCGGTAAGAAACCTTCGGACAAACTCACCATTCATGATGTGGCCCAGATTATGGTCAAGAGCTTTGCGCTTTTCGGCAATCCCATGGAGATTGCGGAGGAAACGAAAGATAGAGTCACCCTGCGCTGTTTCGATTGCCCCTATACCACTCAGATCATCTGGAATCTGCTCCCTCCCAAGGAGGCAGAAGACTATAACAAAAAAATCCAGGTGGAGTGCAACCACGCTATTTTTGAGACTTATCTGAAACTCGCAGGCTTATATGATCAGTGGCTATTTAACTTTCCCTCGCAGCTTTGTTTGACGAATCAATATTGCGAATTCACGTTCGTCAGGAAGCAGTTGAAAAAGTAGACCGGTCACGGCTTGACGGCTTGGACAGGGAGGAATCGGGGAAAGGAGGTGAGCACCCGGAAGGTTGTTGGAACGCGGTTTTTAAACAGAAGAGTTCATTCTCATCTTGAGAAAGGAGGAGTACAAATGAAAAAGTTAATCTTCGTCGTTCTGGCAGTATTATTTATGAGTTCTCCAGCCTTTTTGGGCTCCGCCGGAGAAACCTCTGCCGCAGAGCCGATCAAAATAGGGGCGATTTTAGACTTCACCGGGCCGGTGGCGGATTTGGGCCCGAAGTTCAAGGCGGGCATCGAGCTGGCCCTTGAGGAAGCGGGCTACAAGGTGGCGGGCAGGGAGATCAAGCTTATTGTCGAAGACGGTGCAACGGACGTCACGGTTGCCCTCGACAAGTTCAAAAAATTGGCGGATAAAGATCAGGTCCATATCTGTATCGGTCCGCTCATGGGCGATGCCCATCTGGCCATTGCACCCTATGCGGCCGAAAAGAAAGTGATTATCACCTCCCTGATCAACGGAATGTTCGAGACGATAAAATACAAGACCTATCTCATCTACCCAACCACGGTCGACGCGCAGACATACCCATTCGGCCAGTATGCTTTTCAAAAATTGGGTTACAAGACAATGATTACGGTAGGTGCGAATTACGCAGGTAAGATAGGTTATACGAACGGTGTTAAAAAGGGCTTCGAGTCTGCGGGAGGCAAGGTGCTTCAGCAATTATGGCCGCCTGTCGGCGCCCCGGATTACAGCCCCTTTGTATCGGCCATCAAGAAAGCGGATGTCGTCATGTTTGCTCTCGAGGGCCCTGGACCGGTCAGCCGTTTTGTATACCAATACCGCCAAGCGGGATTGAAGATGCCGATGGTGACCATTACCCAGGACGGGGATTATACGCCCGAGGCATTGAAAGAGCTTGGAGATATCGCCCTGGGGATTAAGGGCGAAGCCTCCTACTCTTGGCAGATCAATACCCCGATCAACCAAAAGTTTGTGAAGGCCATCAAGGCCAAGACCGGAAAGGTACCGAGCTGCTCGGAACAGAATGGCTACGCACTCGCGAAGGTCATGTTGGAAGGTTTAAAGGCTACGGGCGGCGATGACTCATACAATAAACTCTGGCCAGCGGTGTTAAAGCTTAAAATGGACACCCCGCAAGGCCCCCTCTCCTTCACTCCTGAAGGGGTTGCCATTACCGATGTCTATGTGACTGAGGCGCAGAAGAAAGACGGTGAATATGTATTGTCCCCACCTCTTTATACTGTGAAAGCTATTCGCGATTGGAGGCTGCCTAAAAAATAGTCAACGATCAGCAGGTGGGGCCTTCTCTGCCCCACCTGCCTTCTTTTGAATCAAGGATGCACGAGATCGATTTCAATGGAAGTGTTTGCTCGAAATCTACTGAACGGAATCTCTTTTGGCATGGTCCTCTTCCTTGCAGGCTCAGGTCTGTCTGTCGTCATGGGGGTGATGGGGGTTACCAACCTGGCCCATGGCGCCTTGTATATGTTAGGCGGTTATGTGGGGTGGACGGTGGCTATCCACTACGGGATGAATTTTTGGTTAGCCATCTTCTTAGGTGGGTTGGTGAGTGGGCTGATTGGCCTGAGCATTGAACGAATCTTCTTACGCCATCTCTATAAGCAGCCGAATGAACAGGTCCTCCTCACCTTTGGTTTTGTCTATATCATCACGAACCTCTGCATCTGGGTCTGGGGGGGGAGACCTCGCATGCAATTTACATCCCCTGCCCTGTCAGGTCTCTTAGACATCTTTGGAATGCCTTACCCTATCACACGCCTCGTGATCATTGGAATAGGACTCATCGTGGCGATCGTTTTATGGTGGTTGCAAGATCGAACCCGAATCGGTGCGATCATTCGGGCGGGAATGGATGACAAAGAAATGACAATGGGCCTTGGGATCAACCTTGAGAGAGTTTCGATGTTGGTCTTCTTCTTAGCGGCTTTTGTCGCCGGGGTGGCGGGTGTGGTGGGAGCTCAGCTCATGGGCGTGCACAGTATCTTGGGCCTTGATATTCTGCTGGTCGCATTGATCGTCGTCATTGTGGGCGGCATGGGCTCCGTGCAGGGCTCGCTGTTAGGGGGTATTTTGATCGGTTTGATCGACACCTTTGGCAAATCCCTCTTTCCGCAATTGGCCATGTTTACGATGTACCTGGCGATGGTCGTCATCCTGCTTCTTAAGCCAAGCGGTATCCTTGGGAGGAATGTTTAAGAAATGGCAACGAGAGGAAGTCCCTTGCAGGGTCTGATCACCCGTTTTTTGCCATGGATTGGCGCCGGAGTTGTCCTGGGCATATTGCCCGCTCTGCTGCCCTCTTACATGCAAAGCATTTGCACCAAGTTTCTTATTTTCGCTATCTTTGCCACGAGCTTCGATCTTATTTACGGCCATGCCGGGCTTCTTTCCCTGGGGCACGCCGCTTTCTTTGGAGCGGGAGGCTATGCGGTGGGGGTGCTCATGCTCCATACAGGCATCACCTCCTTTTGGGTCGGTCTTCCCTTGGGGATCGTAGTCGCAGCGGCCATTGCGGCTCTCTTCGGTTTTATCTCGCTTCGAGTATCAGGCATGTACTTTCTTTTAGTTACCTTCGCATTGGCACAATTGCTTTACAGTGTCGCTTGGAACTGGCTGTGGCTCAATTCTCCCGGTATGCAGGGAATTGCAGGAATTCCCCTTCCGGATCTGGGCATTCCATCCCTGGCCTGGAATACAATCTATTTCTACTATCTTGTCCTGATCTTTTTTTGTATCTGCTTTTACTTAGTGTATCGGATTATGAACTCTCCGTTTGGATATGCCCTCAGGGGGATTCGGGAGAGCGAAATTCGCATGCAGGCCTTAGGCTATAACACATGGCTTTATAAATTTATCATATTCGTGGTGACGGGTGCGTTTGCCGGATTAGGCGGCGTCCTGTTCGCCTATTTTAACAGGTTGATTTCCCCCGTCTATCTTGGTGTCGGAACCTCTTTTTTGCCGATGTGTATGGTCATCATCGGCGGCAGTGGAACACGGATCGGACCTGTGATCGGGGCGATGGTGATTATATTTGTGGAATACTTTTCAAGCCTCGTTACTCCCGAGCGCTGGCCTCTCATCCTGGGTGGAGCCTTTGTGGTTGCCATCATGTATGCTCGGGGAGGAATTGTTATCTATCTTTCTCGACTTTGGAAACAGATCGGTTATCGACATGGAAGCACTGAGGGTTGATGGTCTATCTAAGGATTTTGGTGGGGTCCATGCGCTGAGCAGCGTTTCTTTTAGCGTGGGAACGGGAGAACGCTTGGTGGTCATCGGGCCGAATGGAGCGGGGAAGACAACCCTTTTTAACGTGATCAACGGACAGTTATCGCCCACATTCGGTCGGGTATTCTTTTTCGAGCAGGACATTACAAACATGCCTACGCATCAACGTGCCCATCTTGGCCAGGCTCGCTCCTTTCAGATTGTCAGTCTTTTCCTGAACCTCACGGTGTTGGACAATGCCTTGATTGCCCTTCACGGCACAAAGCCCTCTCGTTTTCAAATGTTTTGGCCCATGAATGGTTATCGAAACCTGATGGATGACGCTCGGAAGAATTTAGATGCAGGGATGTTATGGGAAAAGAGAGATGAATTTGTGAAGAACTTATCTCACGGAGAACAACGAAGACTTGAGATCGCTCTCAGTTTGGCCCAGAACCCTAAGGTCCTGCTTTTGGACGAGCCCAGCTCTGGGTTAACAAGGGATGAAAGTTCTGAAGTCATTGGATTAATCAATAATCTTGGTTCGAAGATCACGGTTCTTATCGTCGATCATGATATGAATCTTGTCTTTGGCGTGGCGGACCGGATACTTGTGCTTCATTATGGGCAGGTCATCGCCGATGGCACACCTGAGATCATCCGGGCCGACCCGAGGGTGAGAGAAATCTATATGGGAATGGAGGAATGCATCGATCATGTTGGAGCTGGTTGATGTCCATACTTATTATGGAGAAAGCTACATTCTCCAGGGAATTACGATGGAGGTGAAAAGAAGCTCTGTAGCCGTTCTCCTGGGCCGAAATGGCATGGGCAAAACGACGACGATCCGTTCCATTGTGGGGTTTACTCCCCCGCGTCGCGGATCGGTTCGGTTCAATGGGATGGATATTACCAGCCTTCGCTCCTACCAGATTGCTCAAATGGGAATAGGCCTGATTCCCCAGGGAAGACACATTTTCCCCTCATTGAGTGTGAAAGAAAATCTCACGATGGCAGCCAGAACAGGCAGAGGAAATCAAGGTTGGTCTGTCGATACCGTCTATTCTCATTTCCCCATCCTGCGGGAACGGTCTAAACTGAGAGGAAATCTCCTCAGCGGCGGCGAACAACAGATGTTGGCCATTGCCCGGGCTTTGATGACGAACCCTGATCTGCTCTTGATGGATGAACCTTCGGAAGGACTGGCTCCCTTGATCGTTTCGAAAATTGGCCAGATTATTAGTCAGCTCAAAGAGAGCGGATTTTCAATCCTTTTGGTGGAGCAGAATTACCCAATGGCATTGAAGGTAGCGGATTACGCCTATATCATCAGTAAAGGGATGATCGTCTACGAATCGACCATCGAAGAGTTGAGAAGGGATGAGGAGACCAGGGTGAAGTATCTTTGCGCCACGGAATAAGCGTTGATTATATTTTTTTGCCAACGGCAAAAAGAGTTTGTGTAAAATACCATTTCTTATTGAGCTTAAGAATTCGTTTGAAACATACCATTGGGGGAGCAAGGTCCAAAAATCCCGCTTTCAGTCAGCTATTTTTACAAAGCCTCCATTAGGCTGAAATAGGTCGGTTAGAAAACATCGCAAAGATAACCCGGATCAGCTTATGAGAAACTCCGAAAAACCATGGAGGAGTCGTTACCGCTGCTTACAGGTTTTCGCGATGGATTATTTTGAAGAGATGATCTTTACCTTTTTTCATTTATATTCCACAAATTGGTCTTTGGGAGCTCCGCATACCGGACAAACCTCGGGCCAAACTCCATCTGACACATAGCCGCAAACCTGGCACACATAGTAAGTGGTCTCCCGTTCCCCAATCAGGTGGTTGATCGCATTTTTGTAAAGTTTGGCGTGAGCATCTTCTACGTCTCTGGAATTGGACAGGACATTTAAAGCCGCGGCGTCCTCCACCTCCTCGGCAAGCTCGATAAAATTGTCATAGGCCACTCCCGCAACATGGATTTCCGACTGAAAGCTCTCTTTGAGATTGGCATCGGTGTCAAGGATCTCTCTGAGCATCCGAAGGGCCCGCTCACCGTGAATCTCCTCGCTGAAAGCGATCACGCGAAAGAGCTTGGCAATTTGGGGAAGAGCTTCCTCTTCCGCCTTCTTGGCGAAGATTTTTAGCCGCAGTGCCGCCTTGGCCTCGCCTTCATAAGCCTTGTGAAAAGCATCTTTGAGCCTCTCGTCCAT
>JBAVGF010000324.1:0-13535 GCA_049684675.1 Thermodesulfobacteriota bacterium
GTCGACAAGATGGAGGACATCACCAAAGAGACCGAAGAGGTATTGAAGCGGATCAACCTGGATCGGGAGCGAAATTTGCCCGCTGGTATGCTGTCGTACGGGAAACATCGTTCTTTGGAAATCAGCCTGGCCTTGGCGACAGACCCGGACCTGATCATGCTGGATGAACCTACGGCTGGCATGTCCCGGGACGAAACGCATTATGCCGTGGAGCTGATCAGGCGGCTGACAGAAGGCAAAACCGTGGTCATCATCGAGCATGATATGGACGTGGTCTTCTCCCTCGCAGACCGCATCACGGTACTCCATCATGGGGAGATTCTGGCGACAGGCCCTCCGCAACAGATCCGGCAGAATCAGGCGGTGAAGGACGCCTACCTGGGAGAAACCGAAGTTGAAAGAGCATAGCGTAGCGCAAGGACCTGAAACAAGGAGTGGGGATGTTACTCGAAGTTCGTGATCTGAATACCTACTACGGCACGAGCCATGTTCTCCAGGGAATCTCCCTAACTGTCGCTCAAGGGGAATTGATCGCCCTACTGGGCCGAAACGGCATGGGGAAGAGCACAACACTAAAAAGCATCATCGGCCTGGTCAAACCGAAATCGGGGTCGGTGATCTTTCAGGAAAAGGACATTACGGGTTATCCGCCTTACAAGGTGGCCAGGGCCGGTATCGGCTATGTTCCCGAGGAGAGACGCATCTTCCCCAATCTCTCCGTGGCAGATAACCTGTTCCTGGGAATTAAGGGAGGGAAGATCGTTCATTCCGACGATCCAAGCGTGTGGACAGCGGACAGGATCTTTCGCCATTTTCCCATGTTACAGAAGAGAGCCAAACAGCCGGGGAGGTTCCTATCCGGGGGCGAGCAGCAGATGCTGACCATTGGCCGTTCCCTGATGGGGAATCCTGGATTGCTGTTAGTGGATGAACCCACGGAAGGCCTTTCGCCGCTCCTGGTCAAGGAGGTGAGGGATATCCTCGAAGAGATCAATAAAGCCGGCGTCTCCATTCTACTGGTGGAGCATAATATCAAGGTGGCTATGTCACTGGCAGACCGCGTCTACCTGATGGGCAAGGCGCACATCGGATTTGCTGGCACTACAGAGGAGTTAAAGGCCAAACCACAGGTTCGCGAAAAATATTTGGAAGTCTGAAATGGTTAAATAAGTTTGGCACTCACCCCGGCTTCCCCCTGCCCTTTCCTCCCGCAAACTCAAGCAATTTTCCTACAGCGAGCTCAATCATGATCTGGCGGGGGATACAGTGCTGGGGAGCGAAAGTACGGATGTAATTGATTTCCTCCTTAGTGGGGACTGGGAAGGGCTTGAGCGGGTTGACCACCTGGAGGTCCCAGGGGACCTTAGACTTGACCTTGTTGAGATCAACGCCCGGGAGCAGTGACTCCAGATAGACCTCTTTGGTTTTCTTGTCGAAGCGGAAGATTGCTTCAGTGGAGATCATCACGGAGGGGCCGGACCCAGCGCGGAAGATTCCACAGCAGTCACGTTCATCGCCGCCTCCCAGGTATCCGGGAGAGGTGAAGTAGTCAAGTTTTTCCACGAACTCACCGCCTTTCAAAGTGAGAATGGTCTCCTTGGCGTAGGAGACGAAGTCGGGTGCGCCGCCGGCGCCAGTGAGCCGTATCCCGGTTTTCGGGGTACCGCCCATAAAAGAGGTATTGATGTTGCCGTATCTGTCTACCTGGCCTACACCCAGGATGGCCTTGTCCACAAAACCCCGGTAGTTGATGGTGGTGAAGGTATTGAAGAGGTCGAGGGCATAGGAGTACCCCCGCAGGCACATGACGTCGGCGATGTGGTTGGGCGGGAGCAGAGGCTTGAAGTCAATGATGCCAGCCTCGGTCATGAGAACGGCATTGGGAGCATGGGTGGCCTTTGCCAAGCTTCCGCCAGTGGTAGGCAGACCGACCCCGAGCAGGACCCTATCGTAATCCTTGATCTCGCGCGCCACCGCGATGATCATCAATTCTTCCTTAGTCGCTCTTGGAGACATCGATCAATAACCCCCTTTCCTCGAGTAGGTTTTCGAACTCTTCCATGGTCATGCCGAACAGCAACATTTTACCTTCATCATCCCACATGGAAGTGAAGGCGGAGCCATAGTTCACGGGAGCAGAGTAGTAAGGTCTGGCCTTGATCCTGTCGAGAAACTCCTTGCCGAAGCGCTCGACGTAATGCTCAAGGTAGGCCGCCCGGCTGGGCAGGTCATAGACCCATTCCTGCATCCATGCCCGGAAGCCCTCTTCGCTCCGGTTAGCGAGATCCATCATCGCCCAGAACAGGGTGTCGAGATTGTAGTAACCCGAGAGCTCGGCCGGGTGGGCCCCTCTCGGCTCCTCGATGACAGCGTTCACCCGGAAGCCCGGCACGATCGTGTATTGCGGAGAGGACTTGACGATCTCGTGGTCCACGATCTCCTCGCAGCTCACGATTACCCTTTTGCTCGCCAAGCACGCCCAGGATACCGAGCCCAGGGCGCCCCAATACTGGGCATTCCCGAACTTGTCCGCCCGCTGTACGTGCACGACGCAGACGTCCGGGTTGGCCGCAGGAACCACGGGCACGTCCCGGCCCGTGAAGGGGCACTTGACCACGCCGAACTTGCCGTCGCCCATGAAGTCCCGGACCTTGAACACATCCGAGGCCATGATACCGGGTAGTACGGGCATGAACGAGTAACCCTGGGCACCAGCGGTCAGGCGAGCATTGTAAGTGAAGTTCGAGTAATCCTCCACCTCGATCTTTCCGGCCCGCTGGTAGCGCTCCAGCATACTTCCTCCGGATCGGCCCCCCGAGCGCATACAATAGGTGGTTATTACCCTGGTCACACAGTCGCCCGCGATGAGCATTTCTACATCAAACACCCCGGACTGGCTGTAGATGGTCAATTCCTTCTTGCGCTGCCGGACGATCTCGGTAATCTGGTTGTAGCAGGTACCCACCGTGTAATTGCCAATCACAACGTGGTCGCCGTCGTTCACAAAACGACGGATGGCCTCCTGGGTGGTCATAACTTTGTTTTGGTTTTCCCCGGACATTCTTCCTTCCTCCATTCTTCCCAGCAGTCTTAGCGATGAGCACGAGAGCTGATGTCAAAATAGCAAAAACGGAAGGATAAGACAAGCATCGTACTTTGCTCTAGCCCGATACATGCCATTGACTCCTTTTTGGCATAATTTTATACTTCTCTATAAAATTCGTTGTTATCAAAAAAGTTTCTCGGAAGGCATATACCTTACTTGTGTTGCTTTACTCCGGTTGGGTGTACCATAAGGTCACAAAAACTGGATCAGAAATTTCATCCCAGAAAGGAGTGGAACTATGAAATTCTTAAAAGTCGACATGTCGCATAAGGCTACCCGTTTTGAGGAGGTGCCCCGGCCTTATCTCGGTCTGGGTGGTCGCGGCTTGACCTCGATGATGATCAACACCGAGGTCCCCCCGAAATGTGATCCCCTGGGCCCGGAAAATAAGCTCATTTTCGCCCCCGGAATTTTGAGTGGAACCAGCTTGGTCAATACCAGCCGAATCTCTGTCGGTGCTAAAAGCCCGTTAACCGGCACCATCAAAGAAAGCAATGCCGGAGGCACCATCGCGGCGGCCCTGGGCCACCTGGGGATTACGGCCATCATTGTCGAAGGCCAGGCGGCAAAGGGGGAACTGTTTCTCCTGCGGATTGATGAAAATGGACAGGCCAGCCTCTTGCCGGCCCAGGAATATAAAGGGATGCGGACGTACGCCCTGGTAGATAAATTGCTGAAGAGGTATGGAGACAAGACGTCGGTCATGTGCGTTGGCCCGGCTGGCGAATTTCTCATGAAGTCTGCTTCCATCCAGACCTCGGATGTCGACGGCCGCCCCTGCCGATCAGCGGGGAGAGGAGGACTCGGCGCGGTCATGGGGAGTAAGGGCTTGAAGGCCCTGGTGGTGGATCAGCGGGGAAAAAGTCCTGATGCGATTGCCGATCCAGAGGCCTTTAGAGAATCGGCCAAAATCTTTGCCCAGAAGGTCAAAGAGAATCCTTTTAGCGGCCAGCTGCTGCCGAACCTTGGGACCGCTGGATTGGTGGCTCCTGTAAATTCCATGGGCGCCTTCCCCAGTTATAATGCCACCAAGGGGGTTTTGGAGGGCTGGGAAATGATCAGCGGAGAAACCCTGACCCAGATCATGAAGGAACGCGGCGGAGGTCCCGGTCATATGGGTTGTGCCCAATGCATCATCCACTGCTCCAATGTGTACCTGGATAAGCGAGGAAAGTATGTGACCTCCTCACTGGAATACGAGACCATCTGGTCCTTTGGCGGCATGACCGGAATAAAGGACATGGATACTATCGCCCAGTTGGATTTCCTCTGCGATGACATTGGGCTGGATACGATAAACACCGGCGTCGCCGTTGCCGTGGCCATGGATGCAGGATATAAGAAATTTGGAGACGGTCAGGCAGCCCTCCAGATGGTCGAAGAGATTGGCCAAGGTACTGAAATGGGCAGGGTGCTGGGAAACGGCCCGGCGGCTGTGGGACGCCATTTCAACCATCCTCGGATCCCTGCGGTGAAAGGCCAGAGCATTGCCGCCTATGACCCGAGGGCCATGCAAGGAAACGGCGTTACCTATGCCACGTCGCCCATGGGTGCCGATCATACGGCCGGAAATGTGATCGGCGAATACATGGCCCGAAAACTCAATCCCCTAAAGCCCGAAGGCCAGGTCAAGGCCTCGAGAAACGCCCAGATCGCCATGGCCGCGGTAGATTGCACCGGTCTTTGCATCCTGGCGGCAGTTGCCATGGCAGCGCCGGAAGCAGGGGAAGCCTTTGTCAAGGCCCTGAGTGCTAAATTGGGCACCCCCCTTGGGCCGGATGCCATTCCCCAGTTGGGGATCCGCACCTTGAAGGCGGAAAGAGAGTTTAATCGTAAGGCGGGCTTTACCAACAAGGATGACCGGCTTCCTGAATTTTTCTATAAGGAAGCTTTGCCTCCTCACAATACCGTGTTTGCAATCACCGATGCGGAGCTCGACACCACGTTTGCTTTCTAATGAGCCTCTTGGCTAAAAATCACATCACGGGTCCATTGGGCATTCTGGTGGGAGATGATCATGTTTTTCTTCCGGTCGACAATGTAGGAATAGCCCTCCTCATCCGTACGACCGATATCCCCGGTATAAAGGACACCCATTGCGCAGACATAACCGGGCGGTCTTTTTTGCTTGACAGATAACACCGTTTTTCGTATATTCACCTCACCGTAAAGCGAGTTTTTATCAAAAAATTCCAGCCGAAAAATTGTGTTGAAGAAATCGGGTCCAAACACCGAATTCTTGTTTGCGATGCCGATTTTTTCGGTAATCTCTCACCGTGACATCAGCTGCAGGCTATATCATATTTTAAAGCCTACTGGAAAAAGGATTAGAAAAGCTCTCTGCAATCCCAAATTCTTTATCAAAGGAGGTTCAAAATGAAATCGATCGGTAAGGGTATTTTCGTTGTTGTCGCTATTTTTTCTTTCTTCTCTGTGACGGCCTTTGGCCCGTCGCCCGCGGCCGCGGCCGGTCTCGGCAAACCGAATGCCGCTTTTGACGCCAACAAAATGGGGGATATGTCCGACTTCGATCCGAACAACCCTGTGGTCCCGACCGGGGACACCATCAAGATCGGGCTGGTGGCCTCTTTTTCCGGGCCAGCTGCTTTAGTGGGACAAATCTATTACATCTCTGTGCTCTGGGCAGCCCACGACATCAACAAAAGAGGGGGCATCCTGGTCGATGGCAAAAAGAAGATGGTCGAGGTCATCAAGGCTGATCACATGTCTAAGCCGGACCAATGCAAGAAGATCTGTGAGAGGATGATCCTACAGGAAAAGGTTCATGTACTATGGGGCACCGACGGCAGCAATCTGATGAAGATCATCAACGAGACTGCCAATAAATATAAAGTCATTGCCCAGAACACCGCTGCCTTGTCAGATGAACTCAATGATGCCACGAATTTCTCCCGCTATGCTTTCTTTTCCTCTTTTTCCACCGATCAGATCGGACGCGGAATAGCCAATTATTATGGGCAAATTAGGAAAAAAGAGAAAAAGTTTTACATCCTCTGCCAGGACTACATGTTTGGTCACGCCATGGCAGACGGATTTAAAAAAGGCTTGAAAGAATACTATCCTCAAGGCGAGATTGTAGGAGAGGACTATCATAAGCTGTTCTTGACCGACTTCGCTCCCTACCTGACCAAGATCAAAGCCTCCGGCGCTGAGGTCGTTTACACCGGTGACTGGATTCCGGACGCAGCCAACCTCCTCAAGCAGGCGAGGCAAATGGGAATCACACTTCCCTTCGCCCACATCTTCCTGGACGAGCCTAATTTCCTTCATGAAGTAGGTGTTGAAGGCACGAAAGGGTTAGTCCAGCTCAGTCAGTATGGGACCGAAAACCCGGCATTCAAAACACCCGAACAAATCAAATATTATAAAACCTGGAACACCCTGTGGAAGACGAAATGGACAGCTCCCTTTAATACCCGGCTTTTCGAGCACGGTACTGGAAACATAGGCTCATACACCGAGCAGACCTACTGGCTTCTAAGTGTTATCGAAAGGGCCAAGAGTACGGACCCGGAGAAGATCATCAAGGTCTGGGAAGGGGATAGCTACAAATATAGCAATGGGAAAGTAATGAAGATGAGACCCTGCGACCATAAGGCGATACAGGACCTTCACATATTCGAATTCGTTTTGCCCGAGCAGCAGAAAGTGTCTTTTAACATTCCGCCCTATTACTGGTTTCAGGGTTGTTCCAACGTAGGCCCGACATTCACGATCCCCGCAGAAAAGGTGCTTCCCCTTATGGATCGAAACCTGGATCGGTGCAAAGGCAAGAATGATTGGGGCGAATAACTGAAGTGCAGACCGCAGTGCATGGGGCATAGCCCAAAAACAACTTTAGACCCACCCTCTAGGAGACTGCGCCGCAATGGGGGTGGAGGATAGAATGGTAGATCTCTAAAAGGGGCACGGAACAGACAGCCTGGATTCAAAATTTTAGAATGCGGTCGTCCTTTCCGTGCCTCCGCGGGGTGGTGTCGAACGGGAGTCCTCGTCCTCTAGACCTCCATTTTGACACGGCCTCAGGGGGGGTATGGGCGCTCAACCGTGGCGATTGGGGCCTTTGTTCGCCTCCTCTTCTTCACGAAGGATTTTTCTCAGAACCTTCCCCACATGTGATTTAGGAAGCTCTTTTCGAAACTCAACCATCGTAGGGGCTTTGTACTTGGCCATATTTTTCTGGCAATATTCGATGATCTCTTCTGCGAAGGCCTGTTCCTTCTCTTTCAAAACGACAAAAGCTTTGACAGTTTCACCCCGATACGGGTCCGGCACCCCCACGATGCAAGCTTCCTGAATTTTCGGATGCTGGTAAAGAACCTCCTCGATCTCCCGGGGGTAGACATTATAACCGCTGCAGATGATCATGTCTTTCTTCCGGTCGACGATGTAGAAATAACCCTCCTCATCCATCCGGCCGATATCCCCCGTATACAGCCATCCATTGCGCAGCGTCTTGCTGGTCTCTTCAGGCCGATTCCAATAACCCTTCATCACCTGGGGACCCCGGATGCAGAGTTCCCCCTCTTCCCCCGGGGGAAGGTCTTTCTCTCCTGTTTCCAAGTCGACGATCTTGGCATCCACATCGGGCCTGGGCAATCCGATGCTTCCGATCTTACGCTTTCCGTTGAACGGGTTGGCGTGGGTCACCGGCGAGGCTTCGGTCAGGCCGTATCCCTCGCTAATTTTCGCGCCCGTTAACTCTTCAAAACGCCTTTGCGCTTCAACGGGCATGGGAGCGGACCCAGAGCTGCACACCCGGATCGAAGAGATGTTATACTTGTCGACATGAGGATGGTTCATGATCGCCATGTACATCGTGGGAACGCCGGGGAAGCGGGTCGGCTGGTAAAGATTGATAGCCTCCAGAGCCTCGTCTACATTGAACCGGGGCAACATGATGATGGTGGCACCTAATTCAATGGCCTCGTTCATAGCCACGGTCATCCCATAAACATGGAAGAAGGGGAGCACCGCAAACATTCTCTCCTCTCCTCTCGCCGCATCGTGGTTCCAGCTGACACACTGCATGACATCGGAGACCAGGTTCCGGTGGGTCAGCATGGCCCCCTTGCTGAAGCCTGTGGTGCCTCCGGTATATTGAAGGAGGGCCACTTCGTCCGGGTCCACGTTCACAGAGGGCGGAGGCAGGGGTCTTCCTATTTCGAGCAGCTCCGCATAATCGTAGACTCCTTTGGCCCCGGTCGTTCCCGATTTTTGCCGAGTCTTCTCACCGCCTACCCCATGAAGATCCGTGAGGATAATCGTCTTCAGCGAGACCTTTTCCCTCACCGCTTCTAAACGGGGGTAAAAATCTCTTAGGGCCAAGATGGTTTCCACCCCGGCATCCTTGAGCTGGAATTCCAGCTCTCTCTCGACATACATCGGACTCACATTGACCACGATCCCGCCGATCTTGAGGATAGCGTAGTAGGCCACGACATACTGAGGACAATTAGGGAGCATAATGGCCATGCGCTGTCCCTTCTTCAAGCCTCTCTGCGCGAGACCCGAAGCCGCGTTGGCCACCTCTTCTCCCAATTGGCGATAGGTGATCTTCCGGCCCTGGAAAATGATCGCTTCCTTTTCCGGAAAATCCCTTACCGCGTTATCCAGAAGGCGATCCAACGGGATGTCCGGATACTGGAGATGATGGGGGACCCCCGGTTCGTAAAATTTAAGCCACGGTCGCTCCATATTTTTTTATCCCTCGTTATTTCTGCCTGAAAATTGGAATTTATTTGGTCCCGCCTCGGCGGGATTGGAATGGTCATTTGGAATTTGTCATTTGAAATTTTTGATCACAAAGGCTGTTTGATTTACCGGCGAAGCCGGGGATTAGGTCTTTGCATATCCTGCACCGAGGTAGGCCTCGATCACTGAAGCATTGCGGCCCACTTCCTGGGGCGGCCCCTCCGCGATCTTCTGTCCGTAGTTGATTACGACAATGCGGTCGGAGATATTCATGACAATCTTCATTTTGTGTTCAATCAAAAGAATGCTGATTCCCTGGGTCCGCACTTTTTGGATAAGGGCCATCATGCCGCTGTTCTCTTCCTCGGTAAGACCCCCCATAGGCTCATCCAGGAGCAGGAGTTCAGGCTCGGTGACCAGGGCCAAGGCGATGGCCAACCGCTTCTGGGACTCCTGGGGAATATTCCGGGCGAGCTCGGAGGCCCGTTCGCTCAGGCCGATGAAATCCAGGATTTCTTCGGCCTTCCGGCGGCATCGTCGCTCATCCTCCCGGCAGCGACCGGTCTGGAAGACAGCATCCCAGAGGCCCATGCGGGTACGGCAGCGATGGCTTACGATCAGGTTGTCCGCGACCGTCTCGTCATAAAAAAGGGAGGTGGTCTGGAAGGTCCGGGCGATTCCGAGGGCGATGCTTTCATAGGGGCGCGAGCCGGTAATTTCGTGACCTTGAAAAAGCACCGTTCCACGAGAAGGAAGAAGGGTGCCGGTGATGAGGTTGAAAACGGTTGTTTTTCCCGCTCCGTTAGGGCCGATCAGACTAAGGATCTCACCGGGCTGAACTTCGAAACTCAAGTCCGTCACTGCAGCCAGTCCGCCAAAGAAACGGGTCAGCCCCTGAACGGTCAGGATTGCCCCCATGCCACCTCCTGTTTTTTCTTTCTCCCCTTCAAATCTTTCACCCAGCCCACAATCCCCCGCGGCAAATAAATAATCATGACGATCAGGATCAGGCCGTAAAGCAGCAGGCGAAATTCAGCGGCCACCTGGAGCGTTTCCGGAATAGTGACGAAGAGGAGTGTGCCGATGATCGGGCCCACGATCGTGCCAATGCCACCGATCATGACATAGATCAGCGCATCGAAGCTCACGTGATAGTCAGTGATCTCCGGGCTGAGGAAACCGATGTACGAGGCATAAAGCACCCCCCCTACTCCGGCAAAGAAACAGCTGACCGTGAAGGAAAGAAGCTTCGCTCGCATGGCGTGAATTCCCACGGCTTCAGCCAGTTCTTCGTTTCCCCGAATGGCCCGGAAGGCGCGGCCGACGAGAGACTGCATGATGCGCCTTAAGATAAAAATGGTCAGAACGAGAAAAAACAGGACGAGATAATACTGGGAGGCCATGGTCTTGAAGGCAATCTCCCCTCCCCAAGGAAGCGGAATGGGGGCTGCTCCGGGAATCCCCATCAATCCCCTGGCTCCCTCCGTCAGGCCTTCCCAGCGATCGACAATGAGTGTAACGATGATGTTGAAGCATAAGGTCCCGATGGCGAAATAGGAGCCCCGAGTACGAAGAGCCGGCAGCCCGATGAGAAACCCAAAGACTCCGGCAACCGCTGCAGCGAGTGGTAAGGCCAGCCAAAAATTCATGTTCAATTTGAGCATTATGAGCGCTGAAGCGTACGCTCCGATCCCAAAGAAAGCGCCGTGGGCCAGGTTGACCTGACCCGTATAGCCGAGAATCAGATTCAAGGAGAGGGCGACGATAGACCAGATGCCGCTCATGATCAGGATGTTCATGTAGTATTTGTTTGTCACCACCTGGGGGACGATGATGGCGATGACAACGATCGCCAGAGTAACCCACTTTCCAACCCTTCGGTTCATCGCACCCCCTTTCCGAAAAGCCCCATAGGCCGGAGCGTCAGGAAGGTAACGAGGGCTCCGAAGGCGAAAAGATCTTTGTAATCCGTTGAGATATAACCTCCACCCAATGCCTCGATCAGCCCCAGCATGAACCCGCCGATCACCGCCCCGGGGATCGAACCCATCCCGCCAATGATGATGACCACAAAGGCTTTCAAGTTGGGCATCCCCCCCATGGTAGGATAGACCAAGAAGATAGGAGCAATCAACGTAGCGGCTGCTGCCGCCAGGGCGGTTCCGATACCGAAGGTCAGGCTGGAAACCCGGTCAATGCTGATGCCCACTAACTGGGCCCCTTCAGGGTTCTGGGCCACTGCTTCAATCGTTGCCCCGAGCCAGGTTCGTTTGATGAACACCTGTAGAAGAACGATGAAGAGTGCGGCTGCGACAATCACGAGAAGACGCTGCAGGGTGATGGCGACTCCGAAAATATGGATGGGGTTGTCATAGAGGGTGGGGAAACGACGAAAGTCAGCGCCCCAAAAAATCAGGGAAAGGCTCTCCAGGGCGAGGAGAAGGCCGATGGCGGCAATGAACGAGTTAATATGCGGAACGTCGCGGAGTGGCCGATAAACCAGACGCTCCACGCCGGCCCCCACCAGTCCCAGTACGACCATAGCAATGACCAGGGAAACCCAGTAGTTCGTGTGGAGATTCACGACTAAAAATAAGCTGGTAAAGGCGGCCCACATATATTTGTGACCATGCGCAAAGTTCGGAATATGCAGGATGCCGTAAATAAGGGTCAGGCCGAGGGCCACCAGGGAATAGGCCGCCCCCAGCATGATCCCATTGACCACTTGCTGAAAAAAGAGGACCATAGACCGCCTTTCATTTCCGCAAAATTCTAAGTACGAAATCCTAAACGCCGGCGGGAAAAGTTCAAATGTCAAAATCCAAATGTCAAAGAAACGCCAAGATGGCTCAATGTCAAAACTTTATCTTTTTTATTGAATCTCGTCATTTGAGCTTCGGATTTCATTTGAACTTTCGGCGTTGACATTTGACATTGCTTCGCTCCATTTCCCCCACCATTCAATTTCCAAAGGATTAATACCGGATCCCAAAGGGCTCCGTCCATTTTCCACCGACGACTTCTGTTCCGTAGGTGATGCGCAACTGCGCTCCGTTATCCCGTATCCCGAATACCCCCGTAGGCACCAGCGTCCCCCTCTTTTCCAGAGGGAATACCTTGGACATAGCCGCACGGATCTTCGCAACATCAGAGACGGTCCCGGCGATCTCCATGGCATAAGCCAGAATGTAAACGCTCTCATAATGGCTGGCAGACTCGAACGTCGAGACCTCTGCCTCACCGAATCGCTTTTGGTAGGCCTTTGCGAAGGCCGGGGCATCCTTAATCGGGCGGTTGGTAAGAGGGGTAACCGCGATCGTCCCTTCCAGCTTCTCGACGGGGACCACTTTGATCATCTCATCCAGCTTCGCCTGGTCTCCCAGGATGAACTTCTCCTTATAACCCAGCTCCCTGGCCTGCTTGACAATCAACGCAGCGGGTTCAGAGGCACCGATGAGCAGGATGGCATCAGGCTTCCCGGCGATTACCTTTGTCAGGTGAGTGTAAAAATCAGTCTCCTTCATGTAATCCGCAGGGCTGACATCGGTAATCACTCCCCCCCGCTTAGGCCATTCTTCCGAGAAGATGTCCATCCAGATTTTGGCATACTCGTGCACCCCAGGAATAGCGGCGACCTTTTTAATTCCCCGCTCTTTGGCCTTATCGCTGAAGGCGGAGGCATACGCCCGAATATCGGGCGGCATGCGGATGATAAGCTTATTACCCGTTTCTACGGTCTTAGGGTGGGTGGTATATCCCATGACAATGAACCCATCTTTTTCGTTGAAATTCATCATAGCCAGAATGCCGCCGCTGTGAGGGCAGAAGACCGCCGGAACTTTGTCCAGCGATGTCATACGGCGGGCGTTCTGGACGGTGAGATCGGGTTTGTACCGATCGTCCAATGAGACAACCTCAATCTTAACCTTCTTCCCGGCTACGGTGACTCCACCCTTGGCATTGATCTCCTCCGCGGCCATGACCATGCCGGCTTCACAGTTTTTCCCATACTTTGCCGCCCCTCCGCTTAACGGGCCGGAATAGCCGATCTTGACCACATCGGCTCCCCACGCCGTAGCAGTGATAAATAGGGCAACGACCATAATGGAACCCAAGATGACTCCCATGTTTTCCTTTTTCATACCCGTCTCCTTTTTAAAAGAATTTTAGTACCCCATTCCTTCCTCGAACAAATCCTACATTACAATTCGAAACCCGATCCTCTGTCAGTCTTTCAGAGACTTCTGCCAACCTGTCCCCGAGGAACTATTCCTTTGATGGCATAAGAAAGACTCCTCTTCCGTCAAGAGAGGAAGGTGTAAATTCCCCAGAATTTCAGTATCGAATTTCAAAGGGCGCGCTCCATTTTCCGCCGGTAACTTCCGTTCCGTAGACGATACGGATCTCCGCCCCATTTTCCCTGAGGGCAAAAACACCTGTGGGCACGAGCATTCCCCGTTTCTCTAACGGAAACACGCGGGGCATGGCTGCGCGGATCTTCCGGACATCGGAGGTCGTCCCTGCCATTTCCATCGCATAAACGAGAAGACCAAGACTCTCATAATGCTGGGCCGTCTCGGTCGTGCAAGCTTCCCCCTCGCCAAACCGCTTCTGATACGCCTTAACAAAAGCCGGGGCATCTTTCACCGGGCGATCATAAAGGGGGGTGAGGCCGATGGTCCCCTCCAGCTTATCCATGGAAACAATCTTGGCC